>JBQCDS010000225.1:0-5086 GCA_051961035.1 Trinickia sp.
AGTCGTATACGCCGACGATGTTCGGGTGCGCGAGCCGGCCGGCCGCCTGCGCCTCATTGCGCAAGCGCGCGATCAGGCTCGCGCGCTCGCCGCTTTCGAACAGCTCGTGCCGAACCGTTTTGATCGCGACTTGCCGCTCGATGTGAGGATCGAACGCGCGATAGACGATGCCCATCGCGCCTTCGCCCAGCATCGCCTCGATGCGGTACTTGCCCAGTTGCGCGATGCGTGGCGCGTTGATCGCCGCGTTGGTCACCTCATGCCTCGATCATCTTGAACGCTTCGACCAGGCTCGTCTGCATGCGCGTGAACGACGCGGCGAGCGACGCGATTTCGTCGCGGCCGTGCTCGTTGAAGGTCGCACTGTCGAGATGCCCGAGACTTGCCTCATCCGCGGCACGCGAAAGCGCACGGATGCGTCGCGTAACGAGCAGATGCACCATCACGTTCAATGCAATCAGGAGCAGGGCGAACACCGCGAGCAACGACGCGAGAAATGTGCGCAGTACCGCGTCGCTGCGCGCGACCGGCAGTTTCATCGGCACCGACACGAAATCGGCGCCGATGACATCGTGCATCGTCCAGTTGAAGCCGTTGTCGGGGCCGTATTTGTCGATGAGCGTTTTCGGTGCGCGCGAGGGCACACTGTGACATTCCATGCAGGCGGCGTCGTTGATGCGATTCGGCCGTGCGATATACAGTTCCTGCCCGGACGGCGTGTCGCGCAGGCCGACGATTTCCTTCAGTTCGGGCTTGTCGTGCAAAGAGCGAATGACGTCCGCTTCCCAGTCCGAGGGACGGTCGCGCGGATTGGTCGGGTTCAGCATGGTCGAGCGATACGAGTATCCCGCGAGATGCTTTTCCAGTGTCATCAGCGTCTCGACCGCCGAAAAGGCCGGCACCGATTGCGGCACGAAACTGTATTTGAGCTGCGTCTGCAAGAGCGGCGTGACTTGTGTAGCCGTATAGGTCTGCGCCGCACTCGCGGCTTCCATCAGCACGCGCGCATCTTGCACCGTCTCGGCGATGGCCGCGCGGCGCAGCAATTCGCGTGCAGCGAAGCCCGCCGAGACGAAACCGACGACGAACACCGCGAGAAACACCAAATTGAATTTGACGGCGAGCGATAGTCTCATGGGTCCACCTCGGTTGAGTGCTCCGGCTCGGGTACGACAGGGCGCCGGCGCGGTGCGGCGTGAGGCGGGTACAGGACGCGCCGCCATTCGGGAAGATCGCGCAAGTGTTGTCGCACTTGCGAACGGAACGATGGGTCGACTGCCAGCGGCCGGAAACGCGCGACGAAGCCGCGGCGAATGGCAAGCGGTGCGACCAGCCAGTCGGCCAGATCGGCATAGGTAGCGGGGCGGCCCTGCGACGCGACGATGAGCTTGCCTTTTGCCGGCATCGGAGCGGGCGCAAGTGAATCGCGGAACGGCACCGGCATCGCGCCGATGAACGAGCGCGCCGCGCGCGTGCTCACGACGAGCGGTTTGCCGCCTTCACGCGCGGCATAGTGTTCGCCTTCGAGTGTCTGATGCGCTGCTTCATGGCCCGCAGGCGCGAGCGTCACGCTGCCGGTCTCGACGAAGAGCGCGGTCGCGTCGCGGCTCGCGTGCAGCACGGCCGCCCCGTTTTTCACGGCGACATCCAGCGCGATGGTGTCGATCGACAAAGGCGCTGCCGCAGCCGCTTGCGGATGCGCTACCTTGATCCAGCCTGAGAGCAGCGCAAGGTGATCGCCGATCGGCGCGGCGTCGATGGCGATGCGCGTGTCCGCGCCCAGCGCGACGATCATGCTGTCGGTTTCGATTTGCCCGCCCCCTTGTGTGGTGGCTAGCAGATCGCCTCGCTCCAGCGCGACGGGTGCATCGACATGGAACACGGTCGTCGCTCGAATGAGCGTGACGCTTCCTTCTGGCAAAAGAATGAGCTGGCCCGCACGCGCGCTTTGAAGCGCACACGCGCAAGCCAAGGCGAATCCGATGCGTAACGCTTGCAGAAGGGCCCGGGCGTTCATCGCGGTCGATACCTTTCAGGACATAAGAAGTGACAGGGGAAGGGCAGCACGCGCAACCGCTATGCATTCAAGAAGCCAAGAATGACCTTGCGCAGCTTCAGGTCCCACGTTTGAGCTTCCTTGTGGCTTTCGGCGAGCGTGAGCAGTCCCTTGATCGTCGCATCCTCGGATTTGAACGCGAAACCGGCATCGCCCAGGTAGCTCGATCCCCAGACCTTGAGGTTGTCGATGTACTTGCAGCCGGCCGTGAACTCGGCCTGCGTGATGATGGCCTCGTTGTCCTTGAACATCGAGAGGAAGTGCATTTTGTCGCCGCAGATGCCGGTGTTCAGCGCGAGCACCGAGAGTGCCGGGATCGGTACCGCATAGCGCTTGAACCAACTATTGAAGGCAATCGGCCGGGTATGCAGCGCATCGCGTTGCATGCGGGCGTCCCAGTATCCCTTTGCCTGCCGACAAAACCCCTTGATGCGCTTGATTTCGACGATCTTCCAGATCACCTTGGCGAGCGTTTCCATGATGGAAACCACAGCGTCGACGATCGTCGATGCGCCCTGGCTCGCGAACTGAAGGCCGAGGCTTGCGCCACCCTTGACTAAGTCGTAGACGCCTGCGCCGATGCTCAGCTTCATCGCGCGCCGGATGGCCTCCACGATGGTGCCGGGGTGTCCGGCAATCAACTCGACATCGCGGCCTTGCACCCACTCGCGATACTTGGTGATGCTGCTGTCGACGGTATTGGCGATGCCCTTGGCGAGATCGAGCCCCGCACCGATGAATGGCGCGAGCGTGGCGAGCAGCTTGCCGCACAGAAAATCGACGAGCTTGCGCAAGAGACCAGGCATGGTATCGAGCGCGAAGCCGGCGGGATCGTTTCGAACATCGGCCACCTTCTCTCGGATCATGTCCCATAGCCGTCTGGCGCCTTCTTCGACTTTGGCGCGGATGGTTTCGTAAAGGCGCTGTGTCGCGCTGCTCAACGCGGGCAGGGAAATGCCGGATGCCATGAGCTGACCGGAACTCACGAGCGTCGGTTTATCGTGCTTGCTGATCTTTTTCTGCACCTGTTCGAGCGCGACCGCTGCCGACTTCCGCACGAGACTGTTGTCGAGCAGATCGCCGGCGATCGATGCGGCATCGTTCCCGTCCGGTGCAAGCCCGAGGCCGGCATTGGTGATATCGAACGCGCCTTCCAGCAAGATTTGGAACGTGTCGTCTTCGATGTCCAGGTTGCCGAACAGATACAACACGCCGAGCCGCGAGTTGATCAGCGCGGGCGTCATGAAATCCTGCGCGCCGGCTGCTGCGTCGGTGTCGCCTTTGCCTCGCAGTTGCCGATCGAGCAGCGTGAAAGCGCTCGAGCCGTTGCGCGACGAATCCTTCCAAGCATCGCCGGGTCCATACGAGTCTTGCCAGAGTTCGAACGCGCTCACCAGACGATGAAATTGATGGACCGTGCGATCGCGGTGGTATTGCAAGATCTGATCGTCCAGGTTCTTGAGCGCCGAGCTGCGCACCTGAAGGAGCGCGCAAGTCGTTCTCAGCCATTCATCGTAGGGCGTGATGTCCGGCAAGCTGGCATAGGCGTAGGTCATGGATCGGTCCCCTCGGGCGAGAAGTTATTGGATGGCTGCGCCGCGCGTGTCTTAGCACCACGCGATGTCGTTGAGTCTTACGTAGTGCGTCTCGATCAGGCGGCCGCTTCGGCTTCGCACGTCGACGCGATAGAAGCAGCCGAAGCTGAAAAAGCTTTGATCGATGACGTGAATCGAGCGGTGCATGATTGCCTCCTGTGTGGCCGGTTCGCAGGACGAATCGCGCCGTCCCGGGTCGCCGCTGAAATGTCGCGACCGTCGATAGCAAAACAGCGGGGGGTGGGAGTTTGTTCCGCGTGCGAGCGGCGATTTATTTGCGTGGGGAGGGGGGAATAAAATGGCCGTTCGAGTGTCGCTGCTTCCTGAGTCGATATGACATTTCATTTTGATTGCCTCCCCCAGCCCGCGACAGTTCGCGGCCCAACGCGAATGTTGCGCGATGGTCATGCGGTCGCTTACTTCGAGACCGGCAACCCGTGCGGACGCCCCGTCGTCGTGTTGCATGGCGGCCCGGGGAGCGGCAGCCAGCCCGGCATCGCACGTTGGTTCGACCTGCCACGGTGGCGCATCGTGTTCGTCGATCAGCGCGGGGCCGGTGCATCCACGCCGCGAGGCAGCACCCGTCATAACAGCACGGCAAGGTTGATCGGCGACCTCGAGGCGTTACGCGAACGACTCGGCATCGAGCGTTGGAGCGTCGTCGGCGGCTCATGGGGGGCGGCGCTCGCGCTAGCCTACGCGGGCCAGTATCCCGAGCATGTCTCGGGTGTCGTGCTGCGCGGCCTGTTCTTGACGTCCGTCCGGGAGGTCCGCGCGTTCTTGATCGCCTCGCGCACGCGTGCGCCACAGCAGTGGCGCCGCCTGATGCTCGCCGCTGGCGCTCCGAGCGCCGAGCAGCTACTGTCGCGTTGTGCACGACGCCTACGGCCGGGAGCGGATTTTCACCGGCAGCGCGCCGTGGCCCTCGCATGGGACCGTTATGAAGCGATGGTGCTGATGCGACGGCCGGTGCGCGCAAAGCGCGTGTCACGGCGGGCGACCGACCGGCTGATCGACAAGTATCGAATCCAAACGCATTACTTGCAGCGCAACTGCTGGCTGGGCGAGCGCCGACTGCTCGCGCTGGCGCGCCGCCTAGGGCAGGCCGACGTGCCAGTCTATGCCGTGCATGGTTCGCATGATCCGGTTTGCCCGATCGCGAACGTCGATCGGCTCGCCCGCGTAGTGCCGAACGTCGTGCTCGATCGCGTCGCGGCCGGACATCTCGCCTCCGCAGGGACGCTAGCGCACCGCCTTGCCCGCGCGGTGCGTGCGTTGTCGGAGCGCATGCCCGCCATCTGAAGAACGCTGTGCATGGCCGGTAGGCGTAGCGGGGCCGCGGGGCCCCCCCCGCCCCCCACCGGGCGCCGGGGGCGCCTGGGGTTCGGGGGGTAAAAAGTGTTAGAAAGAACCCCGGCCATAGGGCCCGGGTCGA
>JBQCDS010000226.1:0-3081 GCA_051961035.1 Trinickia sp.
AGAATCCACGTATAGGGATAGTGGCGGGGGTCGGTCCACGTGTGTAAATTGATCATCGCCCGCGCCAGCAACGGCGCGGAAAACGCCTTCTTAAAGAACGAAATGATCAGCGACGATGCCATCGTCAGCGAAAGAAACTTGAAGAAGGCGCCCGTCACACCGTCCAAAAAGGCCAGCGGCACGAAGATAATCGTCGTGGCAAGCGTCGATCCGAATAACGGCGAGAGAAATTCGCGCGCCGCGTGCAGTACGCCCGCGTTCGGATCTTCGTGATCGGGGTGACCCGCACGCCGTGCAATATGCTCGATCATGACGATGACGTCGTCGATCAAAAGCCCGATCGCCGCGGCGATCCCTCCGAGCGTCATGATGTTCAGCGTCATGCCGAGCAGCCAAAGAATCAGCACGCTGCTAAGGACCGACATCGGCACGACGATCATCGCGACGGCCGTGACACGCCAATTGCGCAGAAATGCGAACAGCACACCGGCCGCGAACACGAGACCGATCGCGATCGCTTCCTCCAAAGCGGCAATCGACGAGCGCACGAGCTGCGTTTGGTCGTACCACTTGAAGAGATGAATCGCTTTCGGCTGCGTCTTCATGAAGGTATCGAGGCGTCGCTGGACGAGCTTGGCGAGACTCAGCGAATCGGCACGGTCTTGCTGGTAGACGTCGAACGTCACCGCGGGATGGCCGTTGTTATTGACGAGCAGCCATTGCGGGGCCGTCCCCATTCGCACCTGCGCGATCTGGGACAGCGGCAGCACACTGCCTTTAGCCGTGCGCACGGTGGTGCGCCGAACAGAGTCGAGCGACGCGAATGCATTGTTCTCGACGGCGAGATAAAGCAGGTCGTTGTCTTCGAGCCGACCAACCGCCGCCACGGCGTTCGTGGACGAAAGCGTCTGCGCCACGTCGCCAAGCGTCAGGCCGTATGCTTGCAGCGTCTGCGGCGCGATCGATACTTCGACTTCCGGCGTCTGCCCGCCTAACACACCCACGCGACGAATCCCCGCAATGCCCGTCAGCATCGGCAGAATCTGATACCGGGCGATCTGTCGCAACGCGGAAGGCGATGCGCTGTCCGATTGCAGCGCGTACGACACGAACGGCATGATGACGTTCGGGCTCATTTGAATCGCGCCGTAGGTGATCCCCTGCGGGAGATCGGACATCTTCTGAGCGAACGCGGCATCGACGCTCAATAGCGCCCGATTCATGTCCGAGCCCCACGGAAAATCGACGAAGATTTCCGCCGAGCCGCGCGAGGTCGTGGACGACACGTCAACGGCGCCGGGCACCGCCCGCGCGGCCGCTTCGAGCGGCTCCGTCACGTCCACCAGCATCTGCTTGGCCGGCATGCTGCCCGCATCGACTTCGATACGAATTCGAGGAAAGCTGGTTAGGGGAAACAACCCAACGGGCAAGCTGATCGCGGCGTAGATGCCGGCCAGCGTCAACGTGAACGTCACCGCCAGAACAGGAAGCCGGTAACGATGGAGCCATCCAGCGAACGTCATTTGGCCCCCTGCTTGTCCTGCTGTGCGACGCGCATGCTCATCCCGTCGTCGAGCTGATAGTTGCCGGACAGCACGAGAGGTTGCTTGGGATTCAAATCGGCACCGCGGATCACATCCTCGTCTTCGTGCGCGCCGGCCACGCTCACTTTCACCTTGCGCGCTTTCGAGCCGTTGTCCTGCACGACGTAAGTACCCCCGTGGTCGTCGACGAGAATCGCCGCGTGCGGAACCACGTAGCCTTGCGTTTCGCCCACGGTGATGACGGCGTTGGCCGATTCGCCAGGCAGAAAGCGGCCGGGAGGCAATGCGATTTCGATGGGAACGAGACCGGTCGCCGGATCGATCATCGAAGCTCGCTGCACCACCGTGGCAGGCCACCCCTTTTCTTCGCCGACCGCCGTCACGACAGCCGCGTTGCCGGCGCCGGCGAGCATGGCCTGCGCAGGCACGACGCCCACCTTGAGGACGGCCTTTTCCGGGCTCGCGAGATCGATCAGCGGCGCACCGGCCGAAACGAGCGCGCCCTGCGATGCGGAAATATGCATCACGATGGCGCGGAACGGCGCGCGCAGCACCTGAGCACCGCCCGCGCCCTGCGCTTTGAGCGCGGTTGCATTGGCCTGCGCGTCGGACTCGCTCTTTTGCGCATCCGCCAACTGCTGAGCGGTCGCCAAGTGTTGCGCGAACAGTTGCTTCGTGCGGGCCGCCAATTGCTCGGCCACCCGCAGTGCCGATTGCGCCTGCGTGTAAGCCGCCGTTGTTTGCGAACTCGGCACGAGCTGCATCATCGGTGCCCCCGCGCCGATCTCCTCGCCCTCCCGCACGTAAAGCGCTTGCACCGTGGCGGACGCATCGGCCATCACGGTGCGGCTGGCGGCAGCGGACGCTTGCACGACACCGTAGGCCTCGATCGTGCGAGGCAAGCTGCCTTGCCGCAACGAGGTCTGCGTGACGAGCACGCTAGGCTCGCCGGCATCCTGTCCGGCAGCGGCATAGCTCGATCCAACGGCCAATGCAACGGCCGCAACAATCCATCGTAAGTTCATCGATTACCTCTGAGAGTCGAGCGGAGCCATGCGGGTTTGCGGAAGTCCCAAGCCGAGCTCCAATGCCAGGGCGATGCGTGCCTCGTCGAGTCCGCGTTCGAGACCGAAAACGTCGAGCCGCCGATCCGACGCTGTCGTTTCGTAATCCATGAGCGAACGCTGATCGAGGTTGCTTTTGTCGTATGCGTCTTTCGCTGCTTGCGCCTGCAACTGCGCCATCGCTTCGCTTTGCCGGGCGTGTGTCAAGTCGTCGGCCATGCGGCGGCTGCGCGCGACGAGGGCGAGAATGCTGGAGACGCTTTCGTCGAGCCGAGCCTGGTATTGCTCGTGCAGCAAACGCCTCGTCGCGCGTGTCTTGGCGACTTGTCCCTGGTTCCGGTCGAAAATCGGCAAATCGAAGGTAGCCGTCGGCCCGGCGGACCTGACATCCGACGTGTCGGCATTCCACGAGCCGCCGATCACGAATGCGGGAAACTGACCGAGAATGGCTGCGCGCACGTTTTCGTCGGCCG
>JBQCDS010000227.1:0-2949 GCA_051961035.1 Trinickia sp.
ACGCGACCATGTGCTCCGTTGTGATAGGTATATCAAAAAAATACGCGATCATCCTTGCGCTTAAACCGACTGCTCAGTGGTCATTGGGATCGGCCGGCCGATACCATTGTGAATCTGGCTGAAATGATATATGGTAGATACATGTTATTCGCGGCTCGAGGTCGAACGGCCTGCGCACGCCGCCCACCCGGCCGCTTCAAGGATGAAACCACCATGCGTCTCACCGTCTACACCGATTACACACTTCGGGTAATGATGTACCTCGCCCTGAAGTACCCGGACGGTGGCGTAGCGACGATCGACGACATCGCGGGAGCCTACGGGATCTCGCGCAATCACTTGACGAAAATCATCCACGAGCTCAGTCAGGTCGGCCTCATCCAAACGACGCGTGGCCGGACCGGTGGCGCCCGTTTGGCGCGCGCGCCCGAGGAGATTTCCGTGGGAGAAATCGTGCGTGTCGCCGAGAAAGATTTCGCCGTCGTGCGTTGCCACGACACGAGCGTGGCGCATGACTGCGCGATTTTTCCCGCCTGTAACCTCAGGCGCCGGCTGCATCGGGCTGTCGACGCCTTTCTCCATGAACTTGACACCATGACGTTGCGGGAGGCCATTGCAGCGCCCACCGTAGCGGCGTCTGTGCTGGGCATGGGCGGGCGTCGCGAACTGATACCGATGGCCGTATCGCATCCGCAAGGTGGCGCGAAGCGCCGGGCACGAGTGCGGCAATGAAAATCCATCTGCCGCACCGTCGCTCGCGGGTCGCTGCAGCGCCTGGGAATCGACGGCAAGGCAGGCTGAAGCAAACCGATGTGAGCCCAAAAATGAAGCCGGACAACGCATTGTTCAAGCCCGCCCCCTCTTTCGACGAACCGATCGAAATGCTCCGGGCGTGCCACGAGCGCATTGCGGCGCAGTGCACGACGCTCGGGAAACTTGCGGCGCACCTACCTTTGCATGGGGCGGACACCCAGGCGCAGCAGGCAGCCAGAAACATCATGCGCTACTTCGATATCGCCGGACCGAATCACCACGCTGACGAGGAGCAAGATCTCTTTCCGATGCTGATCGAGGTCAGTCACCGCCAGTGCTTGCCGGTAAGCGAAACGATCGCGTCCTTGCCCGATGCGCATCGATCGCTGGAAGCATTGTGGGCGCAATTGCGCACCGTGCTTGCCGAGATCGCGCAAGGTAGGGCAAGCCAGCTCGAACCCACCTTGGTCGATGACTTTGTCGATACTTACCGCAGCCACATCGCCCTCGAAGAGCGCGAGGTGCTGCCATTTGCCGACGCGTACCTTGATCGGCAGCAACTGGCCGAGCTAAGCGCGGCAATGGTAGCCCGGCGCACCATTTCGCCACAGTGACGACCGCAATCGATCGCCCTTTCCGGAGAAACAGCCATGCAAAAATCAGCAGACGTCCTTCCCATTCTTTCCCAGCAGTACGTTTTCGATGCCCGCGGCGTAGCCAAGCGTTTTCGCCACGCGGCCATTTTCGGAGCGCTCAATGCATTGGAGCCAGGCGAAGTGATGCGTTTCGTCAACGATCACGATCCGTTGCCGCTACTGTCCCAGATCGAGCATTACTTCGGACCGCGCATCGACATCGGGTACGTCGCTCGTGAGGCGGGGAACATCGTGATCGACTTCACGGTGAAGGCCGTGGATCGATGAGATGCCTGATGATGCCCGTTCGCGGGCGCGTTTGGCGCGCGGGCTGCTAACGCGCATCCGGTCATCTGAACACGCGGTCGGAGAAAAGTATGCTGACTACATCCGTGCCCCAAAGTGGCCGCACATCGGTCGCCAGTCGTGATTTGCTCGCACGGAAGATCGAGCAGCGGGCGCAGATGGGAACCGTCGCCCACGGCAAGTGTGCGATGGCAGGACCGTGGGCCAGCAGTTCAACCGACGCCCTGCCCCTCAGGCGCCTCAACGATGCGGTGCGGTGTGTCCGTATCGTGAGTCGAGGTCATGCCCTGTATCGCCCCGGCGACATCTTTCGGAACATCTATGCGATCCGCACGGGTTCGTTCAAGTCCGCAGTCATGCATCGCGACGGGCGCGAGCAGGTCACAGGCTTTGGCATCGTGGGTGACACGCTGGGCATCGACGGCATTGCCAGCGGTAGGCACAACCGCGAGGTGTTCGCACTGGAGGACAGTTCCGTGTGCGTGATGCCGTTCGCCGTGCTCGAGATGCTCTGTCGCGAAGTGAAGACGCTCCAGCATCATGTGCACCAGATGCTGGGTGCCGAGATCGTGCGCGAGTCCACTCTCATGATGCTGCTCGGCACCGCAAGCGCGGAGGAACGCGTGGCGGCCTTTCTCAACGACCTGTCGCAGCGCTGGCAAGCACGCGGCTACTCTGCCGCTGCGTTCACGCTGAAGATGACGCGCGGGGAAATTGGCAGCTACCTCGGACTGAAGCTCGAGACCATCAGCCGGATGTTGACGAAATTGCAGCGGCGCCGCCTGATAGAAGTACACGGCAAGGATGTCCGGATTTTGGATATTGCCGGGCTGCAGATGCGAGCGACCGACGTCTGCATCCCCCCTTCCGGACTCAACTGGGCGCCGGCGGACACGCGGGTTTCCCGTTCGATGCGCACCCGTCGGGAAACCGACCAGATGTCGCTCGACTAGGTGCGGCGACACGGGAGCCACTCATTCATTGAGGACTATCATGGAAACTTCTCACGACGTCGACATCGAGCGCACGGCCCACCGTGGCGCTAATCATCTTGAGTCCCTGATCGACGAGGCTGGCGAGGAGAGCTTCCCGGCGAGTGATCCCCCGGCCGTGCATCCGGAACGCCCGCCAACCGCGACCAACGCGACGACCAGTGAAATTCAGTGAGGACCCGCAAACCGCGTTCTAGGCCGGGGACGAGATAGGTGGACGATCCCGCGCCTTCCTCATCAGTGAGTACTGGCGCTTCCGATGA
>JBQCDS010000228.1:0-2027 GCA_051961035.1 Trinickia sp.
ATGAAAGCCGTATAAAACCTTGAGACGTGCCATAGCTGAATGAAATCGGTAATCGTGTTGAGTCGAGCCTAGAAAAGGCGAAAGCACAGCGGCGCGTCGTGCGCTCGCTGTGCCTCGGAATCATGGCGCCGCGTGCAGCGCGCACCGCGCCGTTTAAAGCGAAGGCGTCAGCCCTTCTTGCGCGTGCGCGCCTTGGTCGCCCCCTTGGGCGCCCCAGTGCGCTTCCTGGCCGCTTGCGCGCGCGCCGCACGCGCTTCGACCACAGCCGCCGATTTACCGGGGGCGGCGCTCTTGCGCCGAGTCCCGGTGCCGGTGCCGTCAACGGGCGTCAACTCGCGCACGCGGGGCCCGCGCCCAACCGCTTCCGGTTCGCCGACGGGCCGAACGGTGCTCGCGCCACCCCGCACCGCCCCCACAGGCTTCGCCGGAGTATCGCGAACGAGGCGGAAATCGATCTTGCGTGCATCGAGGTCGACGCGGCTCACCTGCACCCGCACGCGATCCGACAACCGATAGCGAATGCCCGTGCGCTCGCCGCGCAGCTCGTTCTTGATCTCGTCGTACTGGAAGTAATCGGAGCCGAGTTCCGTCACATGCACGAGGCCCTCGATGAACAGCGAATCGAGCTGCACGAAGATGCCGAACGACGTGACGCCGCTCACCATCCCGCCGTATTCCTCGCCGAGCTTGTCGCGCATGAAGTAGCACTTGAGCCACGTTTCGACATCGCGCGACGCTTCATCGGCCCGCCGCTCGTTGGCCGAGCAATGCAAGCCGAGTTCTTCCCAAATCGCCGTGTTTTCTCGGGCGCGCGGGCGCGTTTGCTCGTCGGCCTGCTGCAATGCGCGCGCGCGCGGCGAAAGCGCCGTGTTCAACACCACGCCGTTGCCTGCCTCGGGGCGGTACTTCGTCCCCGACAAGATCGCATAGATGGCGCGATGCGTGAGCAGATCGGGATAGCGTCGAATGGGGCTCGTGAAATGCGCATAGGCATCGTACGCGAGGCCGAAGTGCCCAATGTTGTCGGGGCTGTACACAGCTTGCTGCATCGAGCGCAGCAACATCGTTTGCAGCATCTGCGCATCGGGCCGATCGCGCACTTGCGCCATGAGCGCCGCGTAGTCGCTCGCGTGAGGCGTATCGTTGCCGCCGAGCGATAAGCCCATGCCGCGCAAGAACGTTCGCAAGTTCTCGAGCTTTTCAGCGGTCGGGCCCGCGTGAATGCGGTACAGGCCCGGATGCTTGTTGCGCTTCATGAAGTCGGCCGCGCAGACATTCGCCGCGAGCATGCACTCTTCGATGAGCTTATGGGCATCGTTGCGCTGGCGCGGCAGGATCTGTTCGATCTTGCCTTGCGCGTTGCAGACGATATACGTTTCGGTCGTATCGAAGTCGATCGCACCGCGCTTCTGACGCGCGGCGAACAGCGCCTTATATACGCCGTACAGGTTTTGCAGGAGCGGCACGATCGCCGCGCGGCGCGCCGCTTCCGGGCCCTTCGTGTTCGCAAGCACGGCGGCCACTTCGGTGTAAGTGAGCCGTGCCGCCGAATGCATGACGCCGGGGTAAAACTGGTACGCCTTGATCTCGCCGCGCGCGGTGATGAGGATGTCGCAGACGAGCACGCAACGATCGACGTCGGGATTGAGGGAGCACAGGCCGTTCGAAAGCTTTTCCGGCAGCATCGGAATGACGCGGCGCGGGAAGTAGACCGACGTGCTGCGCTCGATCGCATCGGTATCGAGCGCGGCATTGGGGCGCACGTAATGCGACACGTCCGCAATTGCCACGATGAGCCGGAAGCCGTCGCCGCGCCCCACTTTCGTCGGTTCGCAATAGACGGCATCGTCGAAGTCGCGGGCGTCCTCACCGTCGATCGTGACGAGCGGCACATCGCGCAGATCGACGCGATGGCGAATATCCACGGGACGCACTTCGTCGGGCAGGCCCGCGGCTTCAGCCAGCGCGGCATCGCTGAATTCATGCGGCACGCCGTACTTGCGCACGGCGATTTCGATTTCCATGCC
>JBQCDS010000229.1:0-8646 GCA_051961035.1 Trinickia sp.
AAACCGCGGCGGTTCCTCCGCCCCCCAGGCTCTCACGACTGCAGTTCCGGAAGGCCATTCGAAGAACGACAGCGTTGACGCCGACAACCTCCGCACGGCGCTTCGCCACTTCACGGGCACGGAAAACCTCTACGGCCTGGGCGTCCTATTCCGCAACGCCGTCTACACGGACGGTGTCCACTTTTTGATCCAGACCGCTCAATGCGCCTGGTTCGTGACCGATTCGATGGCGTGGGTGACGCAGAAGATTCCGGGCCGGAACTACGACGACGGGTTCATGATCGTCGAGCTTCACCCGCAGGCGGATGGCAGCGCGGAGTTGCTGATCACGGACGGCAACGGCAAGACGCTCTACAACCAGCGCGACACGTCGCACACGTTCCCGTTGAACGAAGGCATCAAGCTCTACGCCGTTTGGGGCGAGACGTCACGCGGCCCGTGCTGGTATCTGATGCTCACGAGCGAGTATTGATCGACCAACGACGACCTCGGACGAGGGTGGGGCGGCGTGAGGCCGCCCACTCTGCGGTTACAACCGGCCGCCTGACTTGCCGCCCATCACTGGGCGTTGGTAAGTCGGCAAGGCTTCAGGGTTGGCTTCGTCGGCTACAGCGCGTAGCTCTGCTGCTTCGCGCTGCTGGCGTTCCAGCAACGCTGAATCGCGGCGCATGACGAGATACTCGTCGAGCGATAGCCAGCCGCACTCGACGCCGTCCTCTGGAAGGTTTTCCGCACCCAGGCCGAGCGACGTGAAGAAGTCGATCGGCTTGCCGTCGACAACCGTGAACGGCCATTCGTCGTCGGGCAGGGCGCGGGTGAGAAAGTCGCCGATCGACGTGAAGCCCATCGTCCGCTTTCCGGCGGCATCGAGCCGCGCCTGCTCCTGATACCGCTTGTTCCGCAGCTCCATCAACGGGCGAATCTCATCGAGTCCGTTGATGTTGTGCTTTTTGAAATAGACGGCACGCTCTTCGTCGGTGATGAACGTTTGCAACACGCGTAGGTAATCGCGAACGTCGCCCAGCCGATAGTAGTAAGCCCCTTTCTCGCTCGTCTTGACGTGCGGCGGCGGGCGGCCTTGATCACGCTCTTCTTTGAGCGTCTCTTTGCTCCGGCCCAAGATCATGGCGACCTGGTCGGGAACGAGCAACACAAGTTCATCAAGCGTCGAGAGCTGGGTGAGCAGGACATCGTCAGAAATGAGACGCTCGGTGGCCTGGCGAGCCAGTCGTGGCAATTGACGGCTCCTCGTTACGCCTTGGTATCGCGAGCCGAGTTCAGATGGTCTCGGACGTCGCCGAGCCGGTAGTAGTAGCTTCCGCGGTCGCTGGTCTTGACGAAAGGAATGCCGGTGCCAGCCTTGCGTTCTGCGTCGAGCGAGGCCAAGGTCGTGCCCAGGATCATCGCGGTCTGTTCGCTCGACAGCAACAGGCTACCGTCCAATTCGGCGAACTTGGACAAAAGCGCTTCAGTGGTAAGTGAAGAACCCGTCATGATTTTCAGTTTTTAGGTTGGAGTGCGGATGCTTCCGCGTGAGCAGCCTGCCGCCGGTGCATCAGGTATTCGTCAAGCGATAACCAGCCGCATGCAACCCCGTCGGTGGGCAGTTCGCTGCCCATCGCCAGCGATGCAAAAAAGTCGATCGGTTTGCCAGCGACAATTGTAAACGGCCACTGATCGTCGAGGCCACCCCGGGCGAGGAAGTCGCTGAACGACGAAAAACGGAAAATCGGGGACTTCTCGCGAAGCTGGTCAACGTCGAGGCCGGCCTCACGATTGGCCGCTGCGCGCTGCGCATCTCGGGTGCTCGTGAACGTTTCCGCTTGGATCCTGGACAAGACATGGTCCCGGACGACGCCCAGCACGTAGTGAACACGCTTGCCATCGGACACGAACGGGGGCGGTTTGCCCGCCCGGCGTTACTCGCGCAGGCGCTCGGGCGTCGTTCCTGTCACCATCGCGACCTGTTCGGGGACGAGTAGGAGGGACTGCGATAGTTTGTCGAACTCTCGAAGCAGGACTGCGGAGGGGATCATCGGCACGATCTTCGGCATCGCACACCCATGAAAACGTCGACGAGCCCGGAACAGCGGGGAGCCATAACGGAGCCATAAGCGAGAAAGGGTTTGCCAGCGAAACCGGCAAACCCTTATGTAGCTTGGTGGGGCGTGAGTGACTCGAACACTCGACCTACGGATTAAGAGTCCGCTGCTCTACCAACTGAGCTAACGCCCCAAGAGACTGCGAATTATGCAGGACTTTTTCATGGTTGCCTAGTCCCTTTCGTCATTTTTTGACAAATTCTTCGCTCGCTGTCCGCCGCCGCGCAGCTCGTAGCTCCCCGTCGCCCCCAAACCCGCCGTCACATAAGATTTTCCCGCTCCCGGTATCATGGCGACACACCGACAAACCGCCACACCCGCACGACGCCGAGCCCCGCGCACACAACCACCACGCGCGCCGCCCCCAACATGAACGCGGCCCAAGGAGACACCGCATGACAGAATCCGCCGTCCTTGATCTGCTCGATCGTGTGCTTGCACCGTGGGTTCGCTCGCTCGCGCTCACGCCCGTTTCGGTCTCCGACGAAAGCATTACCCTGCGGCTGCCGTTTTCAGGCGAATTCCGTCACTCGGGCGGCGTCATCTGTGGCCAAGTGTTCATGGCGGCTGCGGATACCGCCATGATCGTCGCCATCTCCGCCGCGCTTGGCGAGTTTCGTCCGATGACAACCGTCTCGCTCAACATCCATTTCATGCGCGCCGTGCGTAAAGGCGACGTGCTCGTGACCGCGCGCGTGCTGCGCATGGGCCGCAATCTTGTCTTCGGCGAAATCGAACTCGTCGACGAAGAAGGCAAAATGGCGGTTCACGCCACGACCACCTACGCGCTCATCAACTGATCGCGCCGGCCTCACGCGGCATCAACCGAAAAAAGGAAACTCATGTTCGACCAGGTCGTGTTCGCAGGCGGCGGCAATCGCTGTTGGTGGCAGGCCGGCTTCTGGGACGTCGTCCAACCCGAACTGGCGCTCGCGCCGCGCGTCATCGCAGCGATTTCAGCCGGCGCGGCCACGGCTTGCATGCTGTACACGCGCGATTCGCAATGGGTCATGCGCTATTACGAAGACGTACTTCGCCACAACAAGAAGAACGTGTATTGGGGCAACCTCTGGCGGCGCGGCGCCGCCGTATTTCCGCACTACGCGATCTATCGCCAGGCACTGCTCGATATCTACGGCGAGCCGTTCGCCAAGCTAGCCGGCGCACCGGAAATTCGCATCGGCGTATCGCGCGTGCCGCGCTGGCTCGGTGCACGTACATCGGTGGCGGCCGGCCTCATTGCCTACAACATCGATAAGCACGTGCGCAAAGTGCTGCACCCAACGCTTGGGCGCGCGCTCGGCTTTCGGCCCGAGTTCGTACGTGCGCAAGCGTGTAACTTTGTCGACGAACTGGCGGATCTCATTCTGCAATCGTCCTGCACGCCGCCGTTCACGCCGGTCCTAAAGCGCGGCGGCCGCGCCGTACTCGATGGCGGCATGGTCGATAACGTCCCCGTCGGCGCGCTCGACGATACACCGGGCCGCGTGCTCGTCATGGTCACGCGCCGGTATCCGCGTCCGCAAACCTTCGTCGTATCGCACGGCGCGCAGCAGCGCCTGTACGTTCAGCCGTCCCGGAAGGTGCCGATCTCGAGCTGGGACTACACGCAGCCCGCATTGATGCGGCCCGCGTACGACCTCGGTCGCGCGGACGGCGAAGCGTTCCTCGCTCGTCTGCCGCAAATCGAAGCGCGCGGCGTGCAACAAGCGTAACCAAGCGTAACTGGGGGGCAGCCGCGGTTCCAATCCGCGAGCCGGCGTGCGCCACCTCCCCACAGCCCTGCAACGGCCGATGGCCGTCCCTCTCAGCGCCGCCGTACGACGGTCAACGCTTCGGGATTGACGACGCTCGAGGAGTCGCCTTCATCGAATGCCAGGATATTCTTGAACGCCGCGCTGAAGTAAAGCTCGTAGCTCTCGCGTTCGACATAGCCGATGTGCGGTGTGCAGATCACGTTCTCCATCCGCAAGAGTCCGTAGCCTTGCAGGATCGGTTCGCTTTCATAAACATCGATAGCGACCATGCCCGGCCGATTGTGCGATAGCGCGTTGACGAGCGCATTGTCTTCAAGCAGCTCGGCGCGGCTCGTGTTGACGAACAGCGCGGTGGGCTTCATGCGCAACAGATCGGCTTGCTTGACGATGCCGCGCGTGTCGTCGTGCAAGCGCAGGTGCAGCGTCAAAACATCGCTCTCTTCGAACAACGCCTCGCGGCTGGCCGCCACTTCATAGCCGTCTGCTTGCGCCGCTTCGCGCGAATGCTCGCGGCCCCAAATCAACACGCGCATGCCGAACGCCTTGCCGTACCCGGCGACGATGCGCCCTACTTTGCCGTACCCCCAAATGCCGAGCGTATGGCCGCGCAGCACGGTGCCGAGTCCGAAATTCGGCGGCAGTGCGGATGTCTTCAAGCCCGATTGCTGCCAGGCGCCTTGTTTCAGGTTCGCTACGTATTGAGGGATGCGGCGCTGCGCCGCCATGATGAGCGCCCACGTCAGTTCGGCCGGCGCGATCGGCGAGCCGACGCCTTCGAGCACGGCAATCCCGCGTTCGGTACAGGCGGCCAAGTCGATGTGATTCGACACTTTGCCGGTTTGGCTGATCATCCGCAGATGCGGAATCTTGTCGAGCAACTGCGATGTGACTCGCGTACGTTCCCGAATCAGCACCAAGGCGTCGACTTCCGCCAGCCGGCTGGCCAACTGTCCAAGGCCGCGCACGGTGTTATTGAACACTTTCACGTCGTGTCCGGTCAGTAACTGGAAGCAATCGAGTTTGCGAACGGCGTCTTGGTAGTCGTCAAGTATGGCAATCTTCATGGGCGAGTGAGTGGAGTTTTGCAGTGCACGATGTACACGATAGACGCGGTGATATGCTTGTCAGTTCCAACGGTCATAGGAGCAAAGCTGGCATGAGCGATGCGATAAGCTCCATCACGATGCTCACGGCTTTCGCCCAGCCAGGACCGCCTCTTTTTAACAGCTTGTCGCGCCGGCGCGCAACGCGCGAATCGCTCGCGCGCCGCAACGCAAGCTGTCCCGCTCCTGACGCTATCGTTCGTGCGCGCAGCGTACGCGTACGAACGCGCCTCTCGCAAGCAGCGTCAGCGAGCCAAGCCCGTTTCCCTCTTAACGATGACAAAACGGAGACTGCTCGATGAACCATTCCGCCTTTGGAGGCGCCGCCACATTCGAAGTACCTGCTTTCGTCAAACACGCCAAGCTGATCGACTGGGTTCAGCGCATCGCCGCCCTGACGAAGCCCGACCGTGTCGTCTGGTGCGACGGCTCGCAGGAGGAAAACGATCGTCTGTGCGACTTGATGGTCGCGGCCGGTACGCTGAAGCGATTGAACCCCGAAAAGCGTCCGAACTCGTATCTCGCGTGCTCCGATCCGTCGGACGTGGCGCGCGTGGAGGATCGCACGTTCATTTGCGCCGAGCACCGCGACGATGCGGGCCCGACGAACAATTGGATGGAGCCCTCCGAAATGCGGGCGACGCTGGAAGGCCTGTTCGATGGCGCCATGCGCGGACGCACGCTTTATGTCGTGCCGTTTTCGATGGGGCCCCTCGGTTCGCCCATTGCGCATATCGGCATCGAGTTGACCGATAGCCCCTACGTCGTCGTCAACATGCGGATCATGACGCGCATGGGGCGCAAGGTCTACGACGTGCTCGGCACCGACGGCGATTTCGTTCCCTGCGTGCATTCGGTCGGCGCGCCGCTAGCCGCCGGCCAGGCGGATGTCCCCTGGCCCTGTAATCCGACGAAGTACATCGTCCATTTTCCGGAAGCGCGCGAGATCTGGAGCTTCGGCTCGGGCTACGGCGGCAATGCGCTGCTCGGCAAGAAATGCTTCGCGCTGCGCATCGCTTCGACGATGGGACGGCGCGAAGGCTGGCTCGCCGAGCACATGCTGGTGCTCACCGTGACATCGGACGAAGGCCGTCAATACCGTGTGGCCGCGGCGTTCCCATCGGCCTGCGGCAAGACGAACTTCGCCATGCTGATTCCGCCGCGCGCGATGGACGGGTGGTCGATTTCGACGATCGGGGACGACATCGCCTGGATCAAGCCCGGCAAGGATGGGCGGCTTTACGCGATCAATCCCGAGGCCGGGTATTTCGGCGTGGCCCCAGGCACGAGCGAAAAGACGAATTACAACGCCATGGCGACACTCAAGGCCAACGTGATTTTCACGAACGTGGCGTTGACGGACGATGGCGATGTCTGGTGGGAAGGCATGACCGACACGCCGCCCGCGCATCTCATCGATTGGCAAGGCAACGATTGGACGCCCGAGATCGCGAAGGAAACGGGCCGCAAGGCGGCGCACCCGAACGCGCGCTTTACCGCGCCCGCGTCTCAATGTCCGTCGGTCGATCCGGATTGGGAGAACCCGGCGGGCGTGCCCCTCGACGCATTCGTGTTCGGCGGGCGGCGCTCCGGCACCGTGCCGCTCGTGACCGAGGCGCGCAATTGGGTGGAAGGCGTCTACATGGCCGCGACGATGGGTTCCGAAACCACGGCCGCCGCCGCCGGCAAACAAGGCGTGGTGCGGCGCGATCCCTTTGCGATGCTGCCGTTCTGCGGCTATCACATGGGCGACTATTTCGGACATTGGCTCGAGGTGGGCGAGCGGCTGGACAAGCTCGGCGCGAAGCTGCCCAAGATCTTTTGCGTCAACTGGTTCCGCAAGGGACCCGATGGCAAATTCGTCTGGCCAGGCTTCGGCGAAAACATGCGAATCTTGCGTTGGATGATCGCGCGCATCGAGGGGCGTGCAACCGGTACCGATCATGCGTTCGGCGTGTCGCCGCGCTACGAGGACATCGATTGGAACGGGCTCGATTTCACCCGCGAGCAGTTCGAGCAAGTCATTTCCGTCGACGATGCCGAGTGGCGGCACGAACTCGCGTTGCATGCGGAGTTTTTCGATTCGTTGCGGCATCGGCTACCCGCCGCGTTGACGCAGACGAAAAGCGACATCGAAAGCCGCCTTGCCTCCGCTTGATCAGCGTGCTCGCTTCGACATGCGCTAAGGCGTTTTAACGCAGACGCTCGTCGGCGCGTAGCCCCGGAAGACCGCCCTCATCCCGGCGGTCTTTTTTTCTGCCGAGGGGATGGCATTCGCCATCCGAAGCGCATTTTCACTATATGGATTTCGCGCAACGATCGACCGCCGCTTATTTCTTGCTCCGAAATAAACATCCTGTGGCGCGCAACTCTGCGCGTATTTCCTAGTCGTAGGACAATCACGGATTGGCTCGGGAATTTTTTTCTGGGCAGCACAACAAGCGGCAGGAGTCGTCAATGGATCATTTGCAGTCAATGCGTGTGTTCGTGAAAGTGGCGGATCTCGGCAGTTTCGCTCGCGCGGCCAGCGCGATGGACATTTCCAACGCGGTGGCGACGCGTCACATTGCCGACCTCGAAGGGCGCCTCGGCACGCGCCTGCTCAACCGCACTACGCGCAGCCTCTCGCTGACGGAATCGGGCCAGGTTTACCTCGAGCGTGCGCGCCAAATTCTTGATGAGCTCGAAGACGTCGAGCAGATGGTCGTCGCGCGCAACCACGAGCCGGTCGGCACCTTGCGGATCGTTGCCCCCGTCGTCTTCGGCTTGCACAATCTCGCGCCCGTTTTGCAGACATACATGCAGCGCTTTCCGAAAGTCGTGCCGGATCTCACGCTCGTGGATCGTAGCGTCGATCTCGTGGAAGAGGGATTCGACGTCGGCATCGTCATTGCCCAAAAAGTGCGCAGCGCGAGCATCGTGACGCGTCGGCTGACGACGGGTTGCATGATCGTTTGCGCGACGCCCGCTTATCTGGAAAAGCACGGTACGCCGATGCGGCCGGAAGAGCTGCTCGACCATGCTTGCCTCAGCCTGCCGACGGAATATTGGGGCGACGAGCGCGTGTTTACGGGCCCGGAAGGCGAAGTGCGCGTGCGGCCGTCGAATGTGATCGTCGCGAACAACACCGAGATGCTGCGTCAGTTCGCGCTGCTTAACATGGGCATCGCCATTTTGCCGAGCTACTTGATCGGCAGCGATGCGACGCGCGGCAATCTCGTGCGCGTGCTGGCCGATTACCGGCTGCCGCAGGTCGAAATCAATATCGGCTATCCGAGCCGGCGGCACTTGCCCGCCAAGGTGCGTACGTTCATCGATCACCTTGTCGAACACTTCAGCCAAACGCCGAATGGCACGCTCGGCGAGTTGTGGCTCAAGGACGCGCCCGAGCAGGCCGCCTTCCCGGCGCCCGTGCAAATGGAATCGGTCGATACCGACGACGAAGTGCTGGAAGCGGATAGCGAAGGCGGCACCGACGCGTTCGGCGGCCGGCGCGATGGAACGCTGCGCAAGCTGGCGCGGCAGCCGCGAGTGCGAATGAGTACCCCGTCGCCGCTATGAGGCGTGCCGTTCGCAACGCCGGGTGGTGGGGTGCGGAAGCGAACTTGCGGAACAGGGCACTAGCCCCTGAAAATAAATAAACCGAGCGCACCAGTGCGCTCGCTTTATTGGACCGCGTCGCGG
>JBQCDS010000230.1:0-5394 GCA_051961035.1 Trinickia sp.
GGGACGGCGTCCACCTGTGCGCAAAAGCGATCGTAGGCATGATCGAACACGTCCGCCCAGGCTTGCGCATCGAGCGGCGCATGCCAGCGCCGAAAGAGCGGCGGATGGCCGTCCGTTTCGCCGGTCAGCATGTCGATCTTGTGCGCGAACTCGTGGATAACGACGTTGTAGGCATCCTGGCCGTCCGTGAGTTGGGCGTCCTCCCACGATAGGATGACGGGACCGCCTTCCCATGCTTCGCCGCTCGCATCGTGCTCGACTTCATGCACGATGCCGTCTTCGTCCTCGACCGTTTTGCGGATCACGAATTCGCCCGGATAGATGGTGATTCCCACCCAGCCCCGGTACAGATCGAGATCCAGATTCAGAACGGGCAGGCACGCTTGCACGGCAATGCCCACGATCATTCGGTCGGTCAGTTCGAGTTCATGCGCCGTCGAGAATTGCTTGCGAGCGATGAACAGGCTCGTCAGGTCGCGCAGCCGCGCCAGATCGGCCGTGTCGAGATAGGAGAGAAAGGGTAAGCCGGCGAGCGTCGCCTGCCATAACGCATCGTCGATGGCGTGCCCGCGCAGCGCGCGCTCGCGACGACGCGTATCGAGCCAGCGTGCGAGCTTGGCGAGCATATCGGGCAGGGGGCGATAGTCGAGGGGGCCCGCCTTCGTCACGTTCGGCGCGAGAGACGAAGGCGGTGCGGCGCCTTAGCCGCCGCGGCGCATCAAATCGAAGAACTCGGAGTTGCCCTTCGTTTGACGAATCTTGTCGAGCAAGAACTCCATGGCTTCGACTTCATCCATGTCGTGAATGAACTTGCGCAACACCCAGATCTTTTGAAGGATTTCGGGCTTGATGAGCAGCTCTTCGCGGCGCGTGCCCGACTTGTTCAGATTGATCGAGGGGTAGACACGCTTTTCTGCAAGGCGCCGTTCGAGGTGCACCTCCATGTTGCCCGTGCCCTTGAACTCTTCGTAGATGACGTCGTCCATGCGGCTGCCGGTTTCGATGAGCGCGGTGCCGATGATGGTGAGCGAGCCGCCTTCCTCGATGTTGCGCGCCGCGCCGAAGAAGCGCTTCGGACGCTGGAGCGCGTTCGCATCGACACCACCCGTGAGCACCTTGCCCGAGGCGGGGATGACGGTGTTGTAGGCGCGTGCGAGACGTGTGATCGAATCGAGCAGAATGACGACGTCCTGCTTCATCTCGACGAGACGCTTGGCCTTTTCGATGACCATCTCGGCCACTTGCACGTGGCGCGTGGCGGGTTCGTCGAACGTGGAGGCGATCACTTCGCCGGCCACCGAGCGCTGCATCTCGGTCACTTCTTCGGGGCGCTCGTCGATCAGCAGGACGAAGAGCACGACATCGGGGTGGTTCTGCTTGATCGCGTGCGCGATATGCTGAAGCATGACCGTCTTGCCCGACTTCGGCGAAGCGACGAGCAGCCCGCGCTGGCCTTTGCCGATCGGCGCGATCATGTCGATGATCCGGCCGGTGACGTTTTCCTCGCCCCGCATTTCGCGTTCGAGCAAGAGCGGCTTGTTCGGATGCAACGGCGTGAGGTTCTCGAACATGATCTTATGTTTCGAGGCCTCGGGCGGCTGTCCGTTGACCTTGTCGACTTTGACGAGCGCGAAGTAGCGTTCGCCGTCTTTCGGCGTGCGCACTTCGCCTTCGATCGTGTCGCCCGTATGCAAATTGAAGCGCCGGATTTGCGACGGGCTGATGTAGATGTCGTCCGTGCTTGCGAGGTACGACATTTCGGGTGAACGCAGGAAGCCGAAGCCGTCGGGCAGCACTTCGAGCGTGCCGTCGCCGAAAATGGTCTCGCCGGTTTTGGCGCGCTTTTTCAGAATGGCGAACATCAGCTCTTGCTTGCGCAGACGGTTCGCGCTCTCGATCTCGAGGCCATTCGCCATCTCGATCAATTGAGACACGTGCTGAGACTTAAGCTCGGATAAATGCATACGGAGATCCCGCCGGGGAAGGTGCGACGAAAAGAAAGGTAGGAGGAGAGTTTTGAGCGGAACCGCTCAGAGACTTATTTGTACGTCTTGAAGTCTTATGATTCTAGCATAGCACAGGCCGCGCGGGTGCCCGATCGGCCATGGTGCCGCGCACCGGGCCTGTTGTCATGTTGCAACAGGCCCGGCCCGTTTTATCACAGGTGACTGTCGAGGAAAGCCGTCAATTGCGACTTCGACAATGCGCCGACCTTCTGCGCCGCCACCGCGCCGTTCTTGAACAGAATCAGCGTGGGGATGCCGCGCACGCCGAACTTGGCGGGTGTCGATTGGTGCTCGTCCACGTTGATCTTGGCGATCTGAAGGCGATCGCCGTAATCTTTCGCGACTTCGTCGAGAATCGGGGCAATCATTTTGCACGGGCCACACCACTCGGCCCAGAAATCGAGAAGCACGGGCTTATCGGACTTCACGACGTCCTGTTCGAACGATGCGTCGCTGATGTGCTTGATTTGTTCGCTCATGTAAAAGTACCTCTTCGGGTTCGAGGCCCGCGTCTGAAATTGCCCGCCACGATACACCAAAACGAGGAATCGTTCCGAGCGCAGGTGGGCGGCCGATATGCCAGGAAGAACGCGGCGCTGGCCTTCGCAAAAATGCCTGCGGCCAGTCAATGCGAGGCTCGCTATGTTGCTGGTCGGCTAAGTGTCATATTAGCCTAAATTGCTATGCGTCGTGCGCGGCGATAGTCTCGCGGCGCGCATGTTGGCGCGCGTGGCCGTGCGCGAGCGAATGCGCATGCGTGGCCCGCTTTTGGATGAAGAGCCGTTCGGGCGTCCGCGCGCGTTGCGTCGCAAAAGAAACCGGGAAGGGCGCTCGCGCGATGCGGTAACCGGTGATAGAATGCGCCGTGACGGGCCTCCTCGCATGGAGGGGCGGTCAACCTGGTCAGGTCGGGAACGAAGCAGCCACAGCCGTTTTCCACCAGTGCCGAGGGTCAGGCTCGTCACCTCGAACCTGTTACACCTAACTAGCTGATTCGACAGAAAAATTAGCTAGATCAACGACTTATAGCGGTCTGTAGCCGGTGATACACCTACCGGATACACTACGCCCGCTATGACGAATCACCTCACGAAACGCGGCCCGGTCTACTATTTCCGGCGCAAAGTCCCTACCGATCTAGTGCAGCATTTCGGGCGAACGCAGATCATGTTCTCGCTCGAAACGCGTGACCCTGCCGAGGCCAAGCGCCTAGCAGCGGAGCACACAGTTTCCACCGACCGACATTTCGACGCGTTGCGCGGCAAGGTGCGCCCGAAGCGCATGACTCCCGGCGAGGGCGACGCCATCGCACATGGGGACGAGTGGGAGCGGGAGTATCAGACTAACCGGGAATTCCACGAGGCCCGGAACCAGGGCGTGCGAGAGGCCAGGAAAACTACCGATACCCTTCTCGTCGGGATGGGTTTACCTACGGCTGCGCAACTGGCGCACTACCACGCCACGGGCGGATTCTCGCCGGACGATCTACCGGCGCTACCGCAAAGGGCGGTCTCTCCTCGCGCCCCCCGTGCCCATCGCCGCATCCGCGCCTGTCAAGGTTTTAACGGAGCGGCCCAAGACCTTACGGGAAGTCATACCAAGTTGGGTTACTCGTACTAAGGCGAACAAGGCCGCGCTAGGCAGCATGAACCGGGCGATGTATCTGTTTGAAGAATGCCTCGGAGCCGTCGCCGTAACTGACCTCAAGAAGGCCCACGGCGCGGAATTCGTCCGGTTCCTCCTCGACAGCGAAAAGCGCGGGTTCAAGTCAAAGACAGCGGGCAACCGCGCCGCCGCGATCACGGCCCTACTCAACGTCGCAGTCAAAGAGGACTTGATCGAGCGTAACCCGCTTGACCTCACTTTCGACACTACGGCGGATTCCGAGCAGCGTACCCCGTGGACGGACGACGAGCTAAAGCTAATGTTCGCTCATGCGTTGTTCTCGGATGCTATGGCGACCGTCCCGGAATGGCACAACGTCAAACCGGCAGACGGGCGGGCACTCGTCTTGATGCTCGCGCACTCCGGCGCGCGGATTGGGGAGATTGCACAGCTTAGGCGGGGTGATTTCGTGATGCGGGGCGGCATTAGAGCTATCCGCATTACCGCAGAGGCGGGGACGGTCAAGACTCGCGAATCCGAGCGTGTCATACCGCTTGCGCAGCACTTGTTAGACGATCCTTGGTTCGCCGCGTGGCTTGAGGAGATAGACGGGACGCGACCGACCGATGCGGCTATGCCGTCCTTTCATGGGCGGGCGCGCGACTGCTCGGACGTGGCGGGTAGATGGTTTAGCTACTTCCGGGACGATACTGGCGTCACTCCGGGCAGGCTGCAAGGTTCGCACAAGTTCCGCCACTGGATACGCTCGGCCCTTGCCGATCGCGGCGTAGGGGATGCTACGGTGGATTCGATCACCGGCCACGCGGCCAAAGGATCAGCGGGGCGGAAGATATACACGGCTACCGCGTCGTTGCCGGTCATGCTAGAGACGCTAAACCGGCTCACGTACCCCACGATGACCCATTGATTTACGCCCCGCGTTGCGCGGGCTTTTCTTCATCTACGTTAGATAGGAGTCCTAAATACCAAAAGTAAATAAGGCTATCGTTGCGCGCGCAGGAGGCGCGGCGGCGGTAGCGCTAGCCCTAGCCCTCTTTACGTCAGGCTTCGAGGGCTTTAGCAACAAGGTCTATAGCGACAGCGCAGGGAATAAGACCGTGTGCGTAGGCCACGCCTACACAGGGCCGGACGGAAAGCCGCTACGGGCCGGAGAAACGTTCTCCGATGACGTTTGCTCGTATCTCCTCGGGCAGGACGTATCAAAGGCGCAGACGGCCGTTAAATCGCTCGTTAAGGTGCCCTTGAGCACAGGCGAGGACGTAGCCTATACGGACTTTGTTTTTAACGCAGGTTCCGGGAATTTTGCCCGTTCGACGATCTTGCGGGACTTGAATAAAGGCCAGCATACCGAGGCCTGCAAGGGCCTCTCGGGCATGGGTGTATAGCAGAGGTAAGAAGCTACCCGGCCTCGTCGCGCGCCGGAACGCAGAGGAGAACGCCCGTCTCGCAGGCGACAGCTACAAGTGACGAATGCCCCTAGTGTCCAATCGGATGCTAGGGGCTTTGTTTGCGGTCTGCCGATCCTGGCTGTCTTGCCATTCCCTTCCAGTCTTTTCCCCAATCGGTCAACGATCGCTTGCGCCCATAGTGAGCGCATAGTCGGTCGTACGCGTTAGTCGCAAAAGGCGAAAGTCCGACGGTGCAATCGAGCCCAATTAGTGCAGGCTCCAATAATATGGGATACTTAATAGCTAAATTCGCAATAGATTCAGCGGCAGCAAGCTGGCGAGCTAATGGCGTGAGGCCTGTGACAATCGACCCG
>JBQCDS010000231.1:0-7379 GCA_051961035.1 Trinickia sp.
CTCACGGGCGCCCGCGGTTTTTGGGCGGCGGGCGCCGCGTGCTTGGCGGTGGCCGGCGGCGGGCTGTTGTTGCTTGGGCGTTCGATCAGCGGGCGCCAGCACATAGAAGAGCGCGTAACATAAAAAAACGGCCGAGCGCGCAAACGCTCGGCCGTTTCTAGGCAAGCACGGCACCCATCAATGCACGACGCGCTCGAACACGAGTTTGCCGTTCTGAACTTCGACCGGAATGACGTCTTTCGGGCCGAACCGCCCCGCGAGAATCAGCTTGGCGACCGGATTCTCGATTTCCTGCTGAATCGCTCGCTTGAGCGGTCGCGCACCGAACAGCGGATCGTAGCCCGCCTTCGCGACTTGCTCGAGCGCGGCATCCGACACGATGAGCTGCATATCGAGCTTCCCGAGCCGCTCGTGCAAACGTTGCAGCTGGATCTTCGCGATCGACTCGATGTTGCTTCGATCGAGCGAATGGAAGACCACGACTTCGTCGATCCGGTTCAAGAACTCCGGGCGGAAATGCTGTTTGACTTCCGTCCACACTGCGTCTTGTATCGCTTCTTGCGGCTCGCCGGTCATCGATTGAATCATCTGCGAGCCAAGGTTCGAAGTCATGACGATGACGGTGTTCTTGAAGTCGACCGTGCGGCCTTGCCCGTCCGTCATGCGACCGTCGTCGAGCACTTGCAGCAAGACGTTGAAGACATCAGGGTGTGCCTTCTCGATCTCGTCGAGCAGGATCACGCTGTAAGGCTTGCGGCGCACCGCTTCCGTCAGGTACCCGCCTTCCTCGTAGCCGATATAGCCCGGCGGCGCCCCAATCAGCCGCGCGACGCTGTGCTTTTCCATGAACTCGCTCATATCGATTCGAATCAAGTGCTCCTCCGAATCGAAGAGGAACGAGGCCAACGCCTTGCACAACTCCGTCTTGCCGACACCGGTCGGGCCGAGGAACAGGAACGAGCCGTAGGGCCGGTTCGGGTCGGACAAACCCGCGCGCGACCGGCGGATCGCATCGGCCACGGCGATGATCGCTTCGTCCTGACCGACCACACGCTCGTGCAGTTTCGCCTCAATTTGCAACAGCTTTTCGCGCTCGCCTTGCATCATGCGCGACACGGGAATGCCTGTTGCACGCGAAACGACTTCGGCGATCTCTTCCGCGCCCACTTGCGTGCGCAGCAGGCGCGGATGCGTCGGGTTGTGCTGCTCCTTGGCCTCGGCCTGCGTCACTTGCTTCAGGCGCGCCTCGAGCTCCGGCAACTTGCCGTACTGAAGCTCGGCCACTTTCTCGAGCTTGCCTTCGCGCTGCAAACGCGTGATTTCGGCGCGCGTCTTCTCGATCTCTTCCTTCAGCTGCGCGCTGCCCTGCACGGCTGCCTTTTCGGCCGTCCAGATTTCTTCTAGATCGGAATACTCGCGGTTCAACCGCTCGATTTCCTCTTCGATCAATTGCAGCCGCTTTTGCGACGCTTCGTCTTTCTCCTTCTTGACCGCTTCGCGCTCGATCTTCAACTGAATCAAACGGCGATCGAGCCGGTCCATCTCCTCGGGCTTCGAGTCGATCTCCATTTTGATTCTGGAGGCGGCCTCGTCGATGAGATCGATCGCCTTGTCCGGCAAGAAGCGATCGGTGATGTAGCGATGCGAGAGTTCGGCCGCCGCGACGATGGCCGGATCGGTGATTTCGACGCGATGGTGCAGTTCGTACTTCTCTTGCAGCCCGCGTAGGATCGCAATGGACGCCTCGACCGACGGCTCGTCCACCAGCACCCGCTGGAATCGGCGTTCGAGCGCCGCGTCCTTCTCGATGTACTTGCGATATTCATCGAGCGTCGTCGCGCCGATGCAGTGCAACTCGCCACGCGCGAGCGCCGGCTTGAGCATATTGCCGGCGTCCATGGCACCCTCGGCCTTGCCTGCGCCGACCATCGTGTGAATCTCGTCGATGAAAACGATGGTCTGGCCTTCGTCTTTCGCGATGTCGTGCAAGACGGCCTTGAGCCGCTCCTCGAACTCGCCGCGATACTTCGCGCCCGCGAGCAGCCCCGCCATGTCGAGCGACAGCACCCGCTTGCTCTTGAGCGATTCCGGCACCTCGCCGTTCACGATGCGCTGCGCGAGGCCCTCGACGATCGCCGTCTTGCCGACGCCCGGCTCGCCGATCAGCACGGGGTTGTTCTTCGTGCGGCGTTGCAGGATTTGGATCGAGCGGCGAATCTCGTCGTCACGCCCAATGACGGGATCGAGCTTGCCGGCCCGGGCGCGCTCGGTCAAATCGATCGTGTACTTCTTCAATGCTTCGCGCTGGCTTTCGGCATCGGCGCTATGCACTTGCCCGCCGCCGCGCACCGCGGCGATCGCCGTTTCGAGCGACTTGCGTGCGAGCCCGTACTGACGAGCGAGCCGCCCGGCTTCGCCCTTGTCGTCGGCCACGGCTAAAAGGAACATTTCGCTCGCGATGAACGTATCGTTCAACTGCTGCGCTTCCTTATCAGCCTGATTGAACAGGCCGAGAAGCTCTCGGCTGATTTGTACGTTGCCGTCGGTGCCCTGCACTTGCGGCAACCGTGAAATGGCCTCGTTCAGAGCGGTTTGCAGCGCTTGTACGTGCACACCGGCCCGCGACAGCAGCGAGCGCGCAGAACCGTCCTGTTGCGCGACGAGCGCCGCAAGCACGTGCACGGGTTCGATGTATTGCTGCCCGCGACCGACCGCGAGGCTCTGGGCATCGGCGAGCGCTTCTTGGAATTTGGTGGTGAGCTTGTCGATTCTCATGAAGAGACCTCCAATTTTTGACTATCACCAAAATGAGGCGCTCTCGGCTCGTTTCAAGCGGTTTTTTTCGCCCCGCTCACCGCTCGGCGCAATGACGGTGCACCGCCCGGCTCGGCTAACCGCGCACCGTCGCGATCGGCACCACCGGCCGGGCCGTGGCGCCGGCGGGGGACAGGCCGAGAAGCTGCGCCAGCGGCGCGGGCGAGCTCGCGAGCTCGCCCAGCGTATGCCGGTCCAGTTCCGCAAGGAACGCGCCGCGGGCCGCTTCGAAAACGTGTTTGAGGCGGCATTGCGGTTCGATCACACACTGCCGAGGCTCGGCGCCCTCGCGCGGAAAGCAGCCGACGAGGGCGAAATCGCTCTCCGTGCCGCGAACGACCTCCCCGATCGTCAGGCTAAGCGAGCGCGAATTGAGCCGAAGCCCTCCGTTGCGCCCTCGGACCGTCTCGATCCAGCCGAGCTCGCCGAGCCGCTGCACAACCTTCATCAGATGGTTTTTCGAAATCCCATAGGCCTCGGAGATGTCTTGGATCGTCGTGAGCCCTTCTTCACGGACGGCCAGGAACAGCAGCACGCGCAAGGCATAGTCGGTGTAGTCGGTCAGTCTCATTTGAGGGCAACGGCTCGGTAGCGACACAGGAGAGCGAGCCGGACGGACCTACATCGTCCGGCCGCAAAACCGCACTGTGCGAAGGGTTGTATGGGCGGCAGCTTGACCATAACATGCATTCAGCGCATAGGTATTATGATCGTTGCGCGTCGGACTTTCCGATAATTTAACTTGCTTGCGTAGAGCGTGCGGCTAAAATTGGCCCGCGCCGCGCGCTCTACACCGCATACACTGCATTCCGATGTCCACTCCTACCCGCCCGGGCAATACCGGTACAGCGCCCGCCGATGCGGCCCCCATCCGTTATCCGACACCGACGGCGGCGAACATCCGCGAACTGGTTTATGCGTTTTACGACCGCGTTCGCGCCGATCCGCTACTCGGGCCGGTGTTCGATGCCGTCCTCGACGGCCGATGGGACGAGCATTTGCCGAAAATGTGCACGTTCTGGGGCACCCTCGTGCTCGGCGATAAAGGCTACCGCGGCAACGTCCAGCAAGCGCATCAGCCGCTCGAGGGCCTGGAGCCGCGTCATTTCAGCCGCTGGCTCCATTTGTTTCTCGACACCGTGTGCGATCGTTATGAACCGGCTGCGGCGGTGGCGTTCATGGAACCGGCGCTGCGCATTGCGCAAAGCCTCCAACTGAGCCGATTCGGCTGGGATTACACCGTTCCGCCGGAGCAGCAGGCCTTGCTCGACCGCATTGCCCCCAAGCGCGCGCGCGACGATTCATCGCACGCCACGGCCGCCAAGCAGCGCGAGCCGTTCCCGACCAAGATCATCGGCCGCTCCACGCAAGCCGATGCCGACGGCAACAGCGACTGATTTTGCCGAAGGCCTTGCGCGCATCGGTATCGCAAGGCTCGATTGGCCGATCGCCATGGCCGGCCCGACCGGCGTGAACGTGCCCGATTAGGCGACTTATTCGTCCGAGGCCGCGTTTGCCGCCGCGATTCCCCACCGGGCGAGCGCGGCGTCATCCGAGACGCGCGCGTCGACCCACCGCTCGCCGCTTGGGGTCGTCTCCTTTTTCCAGAACGGCGCCTGCGTTTTCAGATAGTCCATGACGAACGCACAGGCGTCGAAGGCGTGGTGCCGGTGCGCGGATGTCGCTGCGGCCAGCACGATCTGATCGAGCGGATAAAGTTTTCCCACCCGGTGCACGATCAAGAGTTCCGAGCCGGGCCAGCGCCGCTGCGCCTCTTCAACGATCTCTTCGAGCGCTTTTTCGGTCATGCCGGGATAATGCTCGAGTTCCATCGCGGCGACGTCTTCGCCTTCGCTTAGATCGCGGACGGTGCCGACGAACGCCACGACGGCGCCGACCTTCGGATTGCTCGCCCGCAACGCGGCAATTTCGGTCGATAAGTCGAAGTCTTCGGTTTGCACTCGAACAGTCATTTCGCCGGCCTCCTAATCCACTCGCCGATCGCGTCAGCCGCCCGTGACAGGCGGGAAAAACGCAACCTCGCAACCTTCGGTCAGCCGCGCCGCCGCATCGGTCATGGTGTGGTTGCACGCCGTGCGCAGCGCGCGCCCTTCGGCGAGCGCCTCGGCCCACGCACCGCCGCGCATGCGCAGCCACGCGCGCACGTCGCCGATAGTGGCCACGCCCTGCGGAACGTCCACCGCTTCCTCCGCCAGGCCCACCGCCTCGCGCACACTTGCGAAATATCTCAGCTCGATTTTCATGTCTGATGCTGCATCTGGATGCCGGGATTCAGGCGCCTGCCGTCAACCGAGCAATTCGGAAAAAGGAAGAAAACGCACCGTCTCGCCCGCGCTGATCGCGTGGTTCGGCGGATTGTCGATCAAGCCGTCGCCCCAGACCGTCGAAGTCAGTACCGCGGAACTCTGATTCGGAAACAAGTCTAGCCCGCCCGCGCCGTTCACGCGCGCGCGCAAGAATTCGTTGCGGCGGTCCGCCTTGGCTTGCGTGAAATCGGCCCGCAGCGAGACGGCGCGCGGCGCCACCTCGCGTACACCCGACAGGCGCAGCAAGAACGGCCGCACGAACATCAAGAACGTCACGAAGCTCGACACCGGATTGCCCGGCAGACCGATGAAATGCGTTTCGCCCCCTTGGCTCCCGCGCACCGCCCCGAACGCGAGCGGCTTGCCCGGCTTCATCGCGATCTGCCACAGCGCCAGGCGGCCCTGCGATTGCACGGCCGGCTTGACATGATCCTCTTCGCCCACCGACACGCCGCCCGACGTCAAAATCAAATCGTGCGCTCGCGCGGCGGCGGCGAGTGCATCGCGAGTCGCATCGAGGCGGTCGGTCACGATCCCCAGATCGGTCACCTCGCAGTTCAGGCGCGTGAGCAAGCCGCGCAGCGTGAAGCGGTTCGAATTGTAGATGCCGCCCGGCGCGAGCGGTTCGCCGGGCATCGTCAATTCGTCGCCGGTAAAAAACACGGCGACTTTCAAGCGCCGCGTGACTTCGAGCCGCGCCGCGCCGATCGACGCGGCCAAGCCGAGCGCTTGCGGCGACAGCCGCGTGCCGGCCGGCAGGATGACTGAGCCGCGACGGATGTCGGCGCCCTGCGCCGTGACCCATTCGCCCAACTTCGGCGTGTGCAGGATAGCGACGCCATCACCGTCCGCTTCAGTCTGCTCCTGCATGACGACGGCATCCGCCCCGGGCGGCATGGGCGCGCCCGTAAAGATGCGCGCCGCCGTGCCGGCCACCAACGCCTGTGGCGAATGGCCGGCCGGCACGCGTTGCGAGATGGGCAAGCGCCGTTCCCCGTGCAATAAATCGGCAACGCGCACCGCGTAGCCGTCCATCGCGCTCGTATGCGCGGGCGGCACGTCGAGTTCAGAGACGACATCGGCGGCCAACACGCGCCCGAGCGCGTCCATCGTCGCCACCGATTCGGTTTCGGCGATCGGCGCGGCGGCCGCAAGCAACGTGGCGAGCGCGTCGGCCGTGGACAGGAGCGGCGGGCGCGGTGGTGTAGGAGATGGCGTGGACATCGGCAAGCGGCTCTCGCTGCGAAAAGTTTTATTGTAGCGAGGCGTCGGGCGAACAGGCATATGCCGAACGGTAAGCCGCTTATGCGCGCGGCCGAAAGCCGCGAAGGGGGCAAATCCCGGCGGATGGCGCACAGACAATGCGCAACCGGCGCCGCGCCCCCCGTTGCCGATCACTCGCCCGTGTGCGCGGCGATGAAAGCCTTCACGCGGGCCGCGTCGGCCGGCAGAACCTCGAAGCGTTGCGGCAGCGCTTCGAGGCCGGCGAACGCCTCGGGCCGCTGCGGATCGCGCCCGAGCGCCTCGCGGATCGTCTCGCCGAACTTGATCGGCTGAGCCGTCTCGAGCACGATCATGGGCACGCCCGGGTCCAGATGCTCGCGGGCCACCTTGAGGCCGTCGGCCGTATGGGTATCGATGACCTGGCCGTAGCGCGCCTCGATGTCCCGAATGGTGGCGACGCGATCGTCGTGCGTGCTGCGCCCCGAGACGAAACCGAATTCGCGCACGCGGGCGAAATCGCCGCTGGCGACGAGATCGAACCCGCCCTTTTCCTCGACGTCGCGGAACAGTTGCAGTACGCGCGCCGGATCGCGGCCGAGCAAATCGAATACGAATCGCTCGAAGTTGGACGCTTTCGAAATATCCATGCTCGGACTGCTGGTGTGATACGTCTGCGCCGCGCCGCGCACGCGATAGGCGCCCGTGCGGAAGAACTCGTCGAGCACGTCGTTTTCGTTCGTGGCGACGACAAGCTTTTCGATCGGCAATCCCATCATGCGCGCGATGTGCCCTGCGCAGACGTTGCCGAAGTTGCCCGACGGCACCGTGAACGAGGCACGCTCGTCGTTCGATGTCGTGGCCTCAAAGTAGCCCTTGAAGTAATAGACGACCTGCGCCACGACGCGCGCCCAATTGATCGAATTGACCGTACCAATCCGATGTTGCGCCTTGAAAGCGTGATCGTTGGAGACGGCCTTCACGATGTCTTGGCAGTCGTCGAAGACGCCTTCCACC
>JBQCDS010000232.1:0-8043 GCA_051961035.1 Trinickia sp.
GCCGGAGAGGAAGACGATCCCCGGCACCGCAGGCGGCACGTTGTGCCTCAGGCAGCGAAGCGTTTCGCGCGCCACTTCGTCGACGCCGGCCTGCTGCGCGCACTCGTAGCCGGAGAGCACCATGTTCGGCTTCAGCAGCATCTGCTCGAAGTGCACGCGCTGGTCGCGCAGCTCCGTGAAGACGGCGTGCAACGTCCGCGAGGTGACGTCGAACGAACGCTCGATCGAATGATCGCCGTCCATCAGCACCTCGGGTTCGACGATGGGGACGATGCCCGCCTCCTGGCAGATCGCGGCGTAGCGCGCGAGCGATTCGGCGTTCGCCTCGATGGCAAGCCGGCTCGGCAGCGCTTGCGCGACGTTGTAGACGGCGCGCCACTTCGCGAAGCGCGCGCCCTGCGTTTTGTATTTCTCTAGACGCATGGCAAGCCCATCGAGCCCCTGCGTGATTTCATCGCCGCTCGCGTGCGCGAGTGCGATCTTGCCGGTATCCACCTTGATGCCCGGCACGATGCCCTGGCGCGCCGCCAGACTCGGTAGCGGCTCGCCGTCGTCGGCATGCTGGCCCAGCGTTTCCTCGTAAAGAATCACGCCGCTCACGTGTTGGCTGAGGCCGGGGGTCGACAGAAGCAGCGTGCGCCAGGCGCGGCGATTTTCCTCGGTCGATTCGACATCGATCGTCTTGAACCGCTTGGCGATCGTTGCGCCGCTTTCGTCCGCAGCGAGCAGGCCCTTGCCGTCCTGCACGATGGCATCGATGGTGGATTGCAATGCGCTGTCGTTTTGCATCGTCTGCTCCTTTCGAAAAAGGCTTCGCGCACAAGCGACTCGCCTGCGCGGGCGACGGCCGTCCTAAGTGTGCGCGGCGTGGGCGCCGCTCGTCGATGTAGGTGCGATTGCGTGAGACGTTGGGCCTTCTTAGCAATTTGGATGCCCGGGCCCGATCTCCAAGCTGGCTCGCCCACCGCCTTACGTTCGAACACCGGGCGGGCGGCAAGCCATCCTTGCACATTGGCGCAAGAAGCGCTCGATGCACTTCGCGCTCCGCGCAACGCCTTGTCGTCGCACCTGCTGTTGCAGACGTGCGCAGGCCCGGCGCGCTCGCGCTTCGCCTAGCACGGCCAGTGCGCCGTGCAGCCGATGGAGACGTTCGAGCATCGATGCCGCGTCGAGCGAGGCCAGCGCGGCGCGCAAGACTGGCTCGTCGTCGGCCCAGGCGGCCGAAAACGCCGCGTGCAACGCGCGCCGCGATCCAGCTGCGGCGCGACGGGGCCGGCCAAGCGGCACGCGGCCGATGTGCGCATCGAGTAAGGCGCGCAACTGCGCCATGGCAACAGGCTTTTGCAGCACGGCGGCAAAACCATCGGGCGCAGCGCTGTCGCGGGGCGTCGTGCCGGGCGGCGAAACGCCGGAGGATGCGTCGGGGGAGGTTGTGCCCGGTTCGCGCCAAGCCGTGCCGGCAATGACAGGCATGGCCTGCCCATGCGCGCGCAGTGCGGCCAGCAGGGCTTGCCCGCCCATGTGCGGCATGCACAGATCGGTGATGACGAGATCGTAAGGGCAACTCAGCGCCAGACGCAGCGCCTGCGTGCCGTCGGCTGCGGTGTCGACGCAGCGGCAGCCGAGCGCGTCCAGTTGATCGGCGAGAATGAAACGCGCGAGCGCATCGTCGTCGACAACGAGGATGCGCACGTCGTACGTTGCGGCGGCTTCAGTCGAATCTTGAATGTCGAGCATGGGGGCCTCCCGACGCGTGTGCGCCGCACCGCGCAATCGGCACGCGCACCGCGAAAGATCGGGGAGCCTACCGCTGGAAGCACGCCCCAGAGTCCGTATTCAAGAAAAAGCAGACCGCGGGCCGGCCGAGTAAGCCGACCGGCCGCGGTCTGGACCGAAACTACCTGAGCGATCGCTCGCGAGAGCGCAAATGCGGCAGTTGACGAAATACGTTGAACGCGATCAGGTTGCCCAGGACGACGAGCGCAAGACCCACCGCCGCAGCCACCGACCAACGATACCCCTCGAACACAGTGGAGACGGCCAATGCCACAAACGGAAACAGCACCGTGCAGTATGCCGCGCGCTCCGGCCCGATGCGCCCCACCAACATCAAGTAAGTGGTGAAGCCGATCACGGAGCCAGGCACGGCCAAATACAGCAGCGCGCCGAAGTAGCGCGGCGTCCATTCGGGCTGGAACGAGAAGCCGGCCGCGAGCGAGCCGAGCGTCAGCACGCTTGCACCGATCAGCATCGCCCACCCGTTCGTGACCGTCGGATGCAGCCCCATCGCTTGCATGCGGCTGGACAGCAGGTTGCCCGCCGAGAAACACATCGTGCCGACCAACGTGATCGCCAGGCCGAGCCACATCGTGCGGTCGCCCGCGTGATCGGCTACCTCCGGCGCAAACAGGCACAGGATGCCGACGAGCCCGAGCGCCGCGCCCACCATGGCGCTCGGCTGTAGCGTGCGGCCCATGAACAGGCGCCCGTTGATCGCGTTGAACAGTGGCGCCGTGGAGAATACGACGGCCACGAGGCCGCTTGGCACGATCTGCTCGGCGTAATAGAAACACAGGAAGTTGCAGCAAAAGAGCGCAAGCCCCTGCCCGAAAAGCAACGGCCACGCGGCGCGCGGCGGCCGCATCGGGCGGCGTGTGAGCCGGACGAGCGTCAACATGACGATCGACGCCAAAATAAAGCGAAACGCGATCGAGACGGGCGGCGCCACAACGCCGGTTTGCCACTTGATGGCGATCCATGTCGTGCCCCAAATGAGCACAGTAGTGAGGTAGAGCAGCAAATTCATCGAAGCACTCGCAGGGAGAAGTTGGGCGAGCCGATACGGCCCGGCCGTGTCCCTTCAATATGCAACCGCCCCCCGCCCCGCGCGTTGTCTATCCTTGCGGTTTTATTCGGGCGTTTCGGCGTGTCGGCTCCGCTTTCTCTATACTCATCCCGTCATGATCCGATTCGTATGTCCGACGCCGTGAACGAGAGCCCCTTCGTCTCCGCTTCCATCGACGCCTCCAGCGCCGATGCGCCCGCGTTCGGCATGCACTCGGTCGGCGTCACGCTCGCGGATGCGAACGCGACGCTCGAGCGCTTCGCCTGGCTGGGCGACCGGCTTGCCGCCGCCATTTGGCGGCGCGACATCATCGAGGACGAAACGGCCTACGACAACCCGGGACATCACACGCTCTCATGCTATCTGGACGGCGGCTACCGTACAGAACGCCAGAAGCTGCCCGGCCAATACGGTGCGCCGCAGCGGCTGTGCGCCCTGCCCGGCGATCACGAATCGCGCTGGTGGGTGCGCGGCCACATGCACTTCATGCACCTGTACTTCCTGCCCGAGCATTTCACGCGGCGTGCCGTGCACGAGCTCGATCGCGAGCCGCGCGAGGTCACGCTCGCGGACCGCACGTATTTCGAAGACGCCCACATGGCCGCCCTGTGCCGCTCGCTGGCCGCGCAGCCTTGGGAGGGCAGCGACGAGCGGCTGCGCGCGAACGAAACCGCGCATGAAATCCTGAGCCTGCTGCTGCGCAGTCAAGGCGTGCGCCGCGCCGACGTGCCCGTCAAGGGCGGCCTCGCACCGGCCGTGCGGCGCCGGCTTCGCGATTACATCGACGCGCATTTGGCCGATCCGGTGACGCTCAGCGATCTATCGGACGTCGCGTGTCTGTCGGAATTCCACCTGTCGCGGATGTTCCGTGCGTCGTTCGGCCTGCCGCCGTACGCGTGGATCGCCGAGCGCCGTGCCGATCTGGCGCGGCAACTGCTGCGCACGACACCGCTGTCGGCCGAGGAAATCGCCGCCCGGACGGGCTACGCGAACGCGAGCCATTTCGGCCATCGCTTCCGCGCGGCTGTGGGCGTCTCGCCGCTCGCCTACCGCCGTGCGATGGCGCGCGGTTGATCCGCACGATCCAAGTACGAGCGCAATGCGTCGATGACGGCCGCCACCTTGGGCGAGCGCTGGCTCGTCGACGGGAAAACGGCTTGAATCGCTGCCGGTTCGGCAGCCCATCGCGGAACGAGCCGCACGAGACGCCCGTCAGCCAAGTGTTCACCGATCGAGAAATTCGTGAGGAGCCCGAACCCTGCTCCCGCCAGGACGGCGGCTTGGCAAGCGCTGGCCGTATTCGCGACAAACGCGCGTTGGCAGCGAATGCGCGTTTGCTCCCCGCTCGCATCGCGCAGCGTAAGCGTGTATGGGTGCGCCAAGGTGGAGAGCGCGACGAAGGGCAGCTCGGCCAGCTCGCTCGGCGATTTAGGCAACCGCCGGAGCGCGAGGAACGCTGGGCTTGCGACGACCCATCGCAAGTATTCGCCGAGCCTTGCCGATCGGTAGCTCGAATCCTTCAAATTGCCCAAGCGAACGGCGACGTCGATGCGCTCGGCCACCAGGTCGACATACCCATCCGAGCACACCAGTTCGACCTCGAGTTCCGGATGCGTGCATCGCAGCGCCGCCAGCGCGGGCGCGACCACCAACACGCCGTAATCGATCGGCGATGCCACGCGCACGGCCCCGCGCAAGGGCCCTCCGGTGGCCGAGATGGCGGCAAGTGCATCGCTTGCCGCTCGAACGCATTCGCGGCTTGCCTCGTAGAGCGTTCGCCCGGCCTCGGTCAGATTCGAGCGCCGCGTCGTGCGCACGATCAGCGTAGCGCCCACCTCCGCTTCGAGCCGTTGCAAATGGGCGCTGACCATCGTCTTGGCCAGCCCGAGCCGCTGCGCGGCCGCACTGAGCGAACCGGCCTCCACGACAGCGGCGAAGACGACGAGGCGATTCAGGTTGATGTCACGCAATTGCGGCATAGCGATGATTTGAAAGTGCCTTGGATCGGAAATCGATTGTCCACTTGCAATGGATTCTGATTCATCGATTATCCATCTTATGCGGCCAATCGTGCTGCGATACGCTTCGCCTCGTCAGGATTCGCATTCGCGCTCTCGTTCACGCTCACTTTCACCTTCACAGACGAGTTCTTCGTCACGAGGATTCAATCATGCCGCTCGCCCAGCCCTCACTGCCGATCCGCCTGCATGCAGCGCGTTTTTCGGGTCACGCGCACCGTGCAAAACTCTTTTTGAGCCTGCTCGGTCTGCCGTTCGAAACGATCGAGGTCAATCTTCGGGAAGGCGCGCACAAACGTTCAGCATTCCTAACGATGAACCCGTTCGGCCAGGTGCCGGTCATCGAAGACGGCGGGACCGTCCTCTTCGATTCGAACGCCATCCTCGTTTACTTGGCTAAGCGTTATGGCGACCGGGCTTGGCTGCCCACCGATCCCGTGGGCGCGGCGCGCATCGAGCAGTGGCTGTCGATGGCGGCCGGGCCGATTGCGCACGGGCCGTGCGCCGCACGCCTCGTCAAGCTCTTCGGCGATGCGCTCGATTACGACGCGGCCGTACGCACATCGATCCGGCTCTTCGATGTGATCGAGCCCGTGCTCGGCACGCGGCCGTTCGCGATCGGCGCCCATCCGACCATCGCCGATATCGCCGCCTATACGTACATCGCACACGCGCCCGAGGGCGGCATTTCGCTCGAGCCCTATCCAAACATCCGTGCGTGGCTCGCGCGCATCGAAGCGCTGCCGGGTTTCATTGCCATGCCCGCGTTCGAATCTGCCGCGACCGCCGCGTAACGGTCCATCGACAAGGGGAAACACGCCATGAGTACCGTCGCGAGTGTACGCATTGCCGCGCCTGCGCCCGCAGGTTGGGATCTCGAGGAAGTGCCGTTCCATGCGGGCGAAGTGGCCGTGCAAACACGGGCCGGCGTCAGGCCGAAGGCCGAGATTGGCGGGCGGCGCGGCATTCGGCGGTACATGCCTGAGCAACATCGCCAGTTTTTCGAGCAATTGCCGTTCATCGTGCTCGGCGGGCTCGATGCGCATGGGCAGCCGTGGGCGACGTTACGCATCGGCGAGCCCGGCTTCGTGTCGTCACCCGATGCTCGGACGCTGCGCATCGCCGGGCAGACGCTCACCGGCGATCCGCTCGATGGATGTTGGCGAGAAGGCTCGGCGCTCGGCGGGCTCGGCATCGAGCTGCCCACGCGCCGCCGCAATCGGGTCAACGGCGTCGTGACCGCCACGGACAACGACGCGTTGACGATCGCGGTGCGGCAAAGCTTCGGCAACTGTGCAAAGTACATTCAAAGCCGCACGCCGACGCGCGTCGCGGCGCCGAGTGCCTCGGCCGCCGGTTTGCAACCGCGCCGCGCCACGGCGCTCGATTTGTCCGATCGCGCGCTCATCGAGCGAAGCGACACGTACTTCATCGCCACGCGCGGCACGTTGGCCGATGACAGCGCATCGCAAGGCGTCGACGTTTCGCATCGCGGAGGCTTGCCGGGGTTCGTCCGCGTCGAAGACGATCGCACGTTCCTCGCGCCCGACTATCGCGGCAATCTCTTCTTCAACACACTGGGCAATCTCGCCGTCGATCCGCGCGCGGGCCTCGTCTTCATCGATTTCGAGCACGGCGATTTGCTTTACGTGGCGGCCCACGCTGAGATCGTCTGGAACACGCCGGCGCTCGAAGCCTTTCCGGGCGCGGAGCGACTCGTGCGTTTCACGGTCGACGAGGTGCGGCGGTGCCCCGCTGCGCTGCCGTTTCGTTGGTCCGATGTCGAATACGCGCCGCAGTGGCGCGCGGGGGACGCGGGCTCGGCCGCGTAGGTGGCGAGCCTAGGGCCGCCGTATGCGTCGTATCACTCGCACCTCATCGAATCCCATCGCATCCCATCGCATCGATTGATAAATGCAATTGTTATGTTGATGTTGATAGCTTTTATCATGAGCACCGAGATCAAGATTGATGAGGTGCGCCATGACGACTGCGCAGATGCAACTGGGAATGAGCCAACGAACGACGCTCGCGATCGGCGACGCCCTCGCCGGCCGTGGCGCGCGCGGTCCGATACAACGGGTGCGCTCGGCGCTGCTGTTCGCGGGTCCGGCCGTCGTCGCCTCGATCGCCTATGTCGATCCCGGCAACTTCGCGACGAACCTTCAAGCCGGCGCCCGCTACGGCTATTCGTTGCTGTGGGTCGTGCTGGTTGCGAACGTCGTCGCCATGCTGTTCCAAAGCCTGTCCGCCAAGCTCGGCATCGTCACGAACCGCAATCTCGCCGAAATCAGCCGCGAACAGTTTCCCATGCCGGTCGTCTACGCGATGTGGGGCATCAGCGAAATCGCCGCGATGGCCACCGATCTTGCCGAGTTCCTCGGTGGCGCCATCGGCCTCTCACTGCTGTTCGGGTTGCCGCTGTTGATTGGCATGACGGTCACTGCCGTCATCACTTACGGCATTCTGGCCTTCGACCGCTTCGGCTTTCGCCCGCTGGAACTGATTATCGGCGCACTCGTCGGCACGATCGGCATCTGTTACCTGATCGAGGTCTTCATTGCGCCGGTTTCCTGGAGCCAGGTCGGGCTGCATGCGATCGTCCCGTCACTGCCTGACGCCACAGCCCTGACCCTGTCAGTCGGCATCATCGGCGCGACCGTCATGCCCCACGCGCTGTACCTGCACTCCGGCCTGACCCAGGGTCGCGCACCGGCCCGAAATTTTGGCGACCGGCGCAAGCTTCTGCGCTTTTCCAACCGCGAGGTATTCATCGCGCTCAGTGTTGCCGGCCTGATCAACATGGCGATGGTCGCCATGGCCTCAGCCGCATTCAACCAAGGCCACAGTGAGGTCGCGGAGATCGCCACCGCGTATCACAGCCTCACGCCGTTGCTCGGCGGCGCCGCGGCGGTGGTGTTTTTGGTATCCCTGATGGCCTCAGGCATATCCAGTTCCGTGGTCGGCACGATGGCGGGCCAAACCATCATGCAGGGGTTCGTCGGCTTTCGCATTCCGTTCTGGGTGCGCCGACTAGTGACCATGGTGCCTGCATTTGGCGTCGTTGCGATGGGGGTCGACGCTACCCACGCCCTGGTGATGAGCCAGGTCGTGCTGTCCCTCACATTGCCGATTCCGATGATCGCCCTTGTGCTCTTCACCCGCCGCCGCGACATCATG
>JBQCDS010000233.1:0-3921 GCA_051961035.1 Trinickia sp.
CGCGCGCGCCGGCGACTGTATCGCCTGCCACACCGTGCGCGGCGGCCAGCAGTTCGCCGGCGGCTTGCCGATGGCCACGCCGTTCGGTACGCTGTACACCCCGAACATCACGCCCGACGACAAAGACGGCATCGGCAAATGGTCCGCCGACGACTTCTATCGCGCGCTCCATACGGGCCGCTCGAAGGACGGCAGCCTGCTGTACCCGGCCTTCCCGTTCACGAGCTACACGAAGGTCACGCGCGCCGATTCCGACGCGATCTACGCGTACTTGCGCTCGGTGCCGCCGGTTGCGGTGCCGAGCCGCCCGCACGAGCTGCGCTTTCCGTTCAACAACCGCAATCTGCTGATCGGCTGGCGCACGCTGTTCTTCCGTGAAGGCGCGTACAAGGACGATCCGACGAAATCCGTCGAGTGGAACCGAGGCGCGTATCTCGTCGAAGGTCTCGGCCACTGCTCGATGTGCCACACGTCGATCAACCTAATGGGCGGCCCCGTGAATTCGTCGGCCTTCGCCGGCGGGTTGATCCCGCTGCAGAATTGGTACGCACCGTCGCTGACGTCGAACAAGGAAGCAGGTCTCGGCGATTGGGACATCAAGGACATCAGCGATCTGCTGAAGACCGGTGTGTCGGATCGCGGTGACGTGTTCGGCCCGATGGCCGAAGTCGTCCACAACAGCTTGCAGTACATGTCGAACGACGACATCCACGCGATGGCGACGTACCTGAAGACGATTCCGCAAAAGCACGAAGCGCCGGAAACGATGCAGTACGAGACGTCGGAGAAGTTCGGCGACGAGTTGCTGCAAACGGGTAAAAAGGTCTACGCCGACAACTGCGCGAAGTGTCATGCGGAAAACGGCCTCGGCAAGCCGCCGGCTTACCCGCCGCTCGCAACGAATCAGTCGATTCAGATGCCGTCGGCCGTGAATCCGATCCGCATGGTGCTCAACGGCGGCTACCCGCCGAGCACGGGTGACAATCCGAAGCCGTACGGCATGCCGCCGTTCGCGCAATCGCTCTCGAACGAGGAAGTCGCCGCGGTGGTAACCTACATCCGGATGTCGTGGGGCAACCATGGTACGCCGGTATCGCCGCAGCAAGTGAGCGATCTGCGCTCGGCGCCGCTCGACTGATCGCATCCCTACAGTGCTCTGAGCCAGAGCACTCGGGGCGCGGCCACGCGGGAAACCGCGGCCGCGCCCTTTTGTCATTTCCGGCGCAGCTGAACCGGCTGCGCTCGGACCCAAGCGGCCCACCGGCGTCACGAACGCCGATTCGCGCAAGCCGTCTTTCCGCTGGTAAGCGAAAACGCGCTTCGGCCGCCTCACCGCATTGCACAGAAACGTTATGTCATTCGATTCCCTAGGCTTGTCCGACCCGTTGGTGCGAGCCGTCCATGAGCTCGGCTACACCTCCCCGACACCGATCCAACAACAGGCGATCCCGGCCGTGCTCGGCGGCGGCGATCTGCTTGCCGGCGCCCAGACGGGCACCGGCAAGACGGCAGGCTTCACGCTGCCGATTCTGCAACGCCTGGGCGCCACCCACGCGCCAACCGCAGCGGCCGGCAAGCGCATGGTGCGCGCGCTGGTGCTGACGCCCACGCGCGAACTCGCCGCCCAGGTCGAAGAAAGCGTGCGCGCCTACGGCAAGTACTTGAAGCTCAAATCGACGGTGCTGTTCGGCGGTGTGGGCATCAACCCGCAGATCGACGCCTTGAAGCGCGGCGTCGACATCGTCGTCGCGACGCCGGGGCGATTACTCGATCACATGCAGCAAAAAACGATCGATGTATCTGCGCTCGAAATTCTGGTGCTGGACGAAGCGGACCGCATGCTCGACATGGGGTTCATCCACGACATCAAACGCGTGCTCGCCCGCTTGCCGGAAAAACGCCAGAATCTGCTTTTCTCGGCCACCTTCTCCGACGAAATCAAAGCACTCGCCGACAGCCTGCTCGATACGCCGGCGCTGATCGAAGTGGCGCGTCGCAATACGACGGCCGAGCTCGTCGCGCAAAAGATTCACCCTGTCGACCGCGACCGCAAGCGCGAACTGCTGACGCATTTGATCCGCCAGCACCAGTGGTTCCAAGTGCTCGTCTTCACGCGGACGAAGCACGGGGCCAACCGCTTGGCCGAACAGCTGACGAAGGATGGCATCAGCGCGCTTGCGATCCACGGCAACAAGAGCCAATCGGCACGTACGCGTGCGCTCGCCGAGTTCAAGGATGGAACGCTGCAAGTGCTGGTCGCCACCGATATCGCCGCACGCGGTATCGACATCGATCAGCTACCGCACGTCGTCAATTACGATTTGCCCAACGTGCCCGAAGACTACGTGCATCGTATCGGTCGCACGGGGCGCGCGGGCGCGAGCGGCGAAGCGGTGTCGCTCGTCTGCGTCGATGAGCGGCAACTGCTGAAGGACATCGAAAAGCTGATCAAGCGCACGATCGAGCAGGAAGTGATCCCGGGCTTCGAGCCCGATCCGCACGCCAAACCCGAGCCGATCCAGCAACGCCGAGGGCAAGGCGGCGCGCGTGGGCAGAGCGGGCAAGCGGCTTCGCGTCCCCCCTCGGCTCGGCGCGAGGGGCAAGCCGGTCAAGACAACGATCAGCCGAAACGGGCGCCCAAGCCGCACGGGCAGCCGCCGTCGAAGGGCTCACAGGCTCAGAGCAAAGCGCAAGGGCAAGGCAAGCCGCATGGCCAGGGGCAAGGCCGGTCGCAGGGTCAAGCTCAAGCCCAGGGCCAAGGTAAGCCGCAGGGGCAAGGCCGGCCTCAGTCCCAGCCAGCCAAACCGCAGGGCCGCGCACAGCAGCCGCAGGGGCAACAGGCGAAGCGCGGTGCCGGGGATGAACGCGATGGTCAACGCCGCGGGGCGGGCAATGCATCGGCGGGCCAAGCCGAGGGTCGCCGTAGGCAAAACGATTCCGGCGCACTGCTGGGCGGCACGCCGCGCTCTGGATCATCTACGCGCGCCGGCCGGCGCGGCTGAACGGCGCCGCTGCGTGTGGCGGCGAGCGGGTAAAGCGCCGGCGCCGGTTGCTTCGCTGCCGCCGGTTGCTGCACCGCTGCCGTTACTTTCCGGCCACCGGTTGCTGCACCGCTGCCGGTTGCTGCCCTGCTGCCGCTTGCCGCCAATGCGCCTACCGGATAATTAAAAAACGACCGCTCACCGGCTATCAGCCGCTGGCTGCCGATCGGCCACCCGACGTTTGTCGCAGATTGGCCGCTTCACGCAATCGATCGATCTGCCTCTCCCAGCGATCGAGCACGGCCCGTTGCTCGCTGTGCTGCCCTGAGAGTAGTTCGAAGGCGATGCCGTTCGTCAGACGCGCATAGCCGACTTGCTGTGCCTCGCCCGCCTCGATCGATGCGATGAACAGCGCGAGACCGCAGCCGGGTTCGTTTCCGGCGCCTGGCAAGCGCAAAGGTTCCACTTCCAACTGCACTTGATGAAACGCCCCGTCGTGCACGAATGTCATCGCTGCGTGTGCGCGACGGTGACCCTGGCCGGCCTCCGGCAGAGGGTCACGTTCCCGCGCGGGCGTCGAGAGCGTACGTGCGGCCCGCGAGCCCGGCCAGAGCGCGAATGCGAGAGATCGTTCATCGGGCGCATAAAGCTCCCCGATGCCGAGCAACGACGTGCGCAGATGCCCATCGATACCGACGGTAATCAACGAAGCCGTAAAGCCGATCTTCGACGCAAGGCCTTCCCCATCGAACAGCGCACGTAACTCGGGTGGCCATTCGTCGAACGTGCGCTGAACGAGCGCACGCCCCGGCGATTCAGCGGAAGAAGACATGTTCGGCCACCTTGGCGAGCGGATAGTGCACGCCGGGCTGAATGCGAGCGGGAATGCCGAGCGGCTTGAGCAGCATCTTCACGCACATATCCGCCGACAAATTACGGC
>JBQCDS010000234.1:0-3197 GCA_051961035.1 Trinickia sp.
GCTACACGTGCCGGCGAATTATCTGTTGCTGATCGAGAACCTGCTCGATATCACGCATTTTTACCCTCTGCACGATGGCAATATCGGCGACAAGGAAAACAGCAAAATTCCGGTGGACCTGGAGGAAGGAGAGAGCGAGGGATATACGTTCGTGCGTACTACACGTCACGTGCATGGCTACCGGCAACCGCCGTACCTCAAGGAATGGTTCCTGTACGACACCGTTGAACGCATCCACACCCACTGCATGGTGACGCCGGGCCTGACCCGCGTGGTCATGCGCGTTGCGCCGGAAGGGGAGCTGGGCACGGACAAGGAACGCGGCTACACGCTCTTGCATCTACATCTTCCCGTAGACGAGCGCAATCTTGTCTGGCGCTGGAATGTGTCGTGCAAGAGCTGGCACACCACGCTGAGCGATCCGACCATGCCGACGGCGCAAAAGGTCGCGGACATGTTCCCGGCCGTCGTTGCGCAGGATCAATGGGCACTCGAAAAACAGCAACGGATGATGGAATTTCCTGACGACGGATATTCGGAATTGTTTTTAAAAACCGACAAGCCACTGCGTCGGGCACGACAGATCCTGATGGGGCTGCAGCGCAAAGAGCGAGAACTGGAAATCGCCCCGAACGAGCACACAGCGTCCGAGCAGACGCCGGCGATCGCATAAGAACCGCCTTAAGGGCTGCTGCTCGAGGTGACATGACAACCCGCGGCTCATCGAGCCGGACAGCCCGTTTGTCACAAAACCGGACCGTGGTTCAGGAGACAAATTGTGGACACCAATGATACTTCGTCGCTCACTGCCGGATCGCAAGCCGATTCGGGCTTTGCGGAGGACGACAAAACGCTGCTGCAACGTGTTGTTTCGTCGTGCGTTTATCTGTTCGAGCGCGTGATGCCCGACCCGTTCGTCATCGTCATCCTATTGACGGTAACGGTCGCCTCGTTTGCTTTAGCCTTCGCACCGAAAGGCACCCCCGATATCATTCTCGCCGGCTGGTACAAGGGCATCTTCGGCATCTTCACTTTCGCGTTCCAGATGGTGTTGGTTCTCGTCACGGGATACGCGCTCGCCAGTGCCCCACTCATCAAGGCGGGGCTGCGCAACGTAAGCAAGCTCGCGGTCGGTCCGTGCTCGGCGGTGGTGCTGGTATTCGGCGTCGGCGCAATCGCGACATTCCTGAACTGGGGGTTCGGTCTTGTCGTCGGCGCGCTGCTGTCGAAGCAAGTTGCAAAGCGGGTACGGGTCGATTTCGCCTGGCTAGTGGCGGCCTCATATAGTTCATGGGTACTGTGGGCGTTCACCGGCATGTCAAGCTCGATTGCATTGTCGATCGCCTCTCCGGGCAACCCGCTGAATATCGTCGAGCAGCATACTCACTTTGCTGTTCCTTTGTCGCATACCGTGTTCTCCGGATGGAATTTGCTCGCGGGGGTGGCCGGGATGTTGCTCATTCCCGTGGTCTTCATCCTCATGCGGCCGGCCGACAAGGACGTCATTGCCGCCGATGCCAATCTGTTGGAGGCCGACGAGAAAAAAATGGAGCGGGCGAGTGATGCTCGATCGGGGACGTTCGCGGGTTTGCTCGAACGCTCGCGCACCTGCGCGCTCGTTTTCGTTCTTGCTGGCGCGGCCTATCTCGCAACGCAATGGTCCCGTCACGGCATCAGTCTCGACATCAACACCGTCATTTTCATATTCTTGCTTGCGGGACTGTGCCTGCATGGTAGTCCTGGCCGATACGTCAACGCGGTGACAGAGGCGGCCAAGGTAACTGGCCCGATGTTGCTTCAGTATCCGTTTTACGGCGGGATCATGGGCATCATGGGTGCCACGGGATTGGACGAGGTAGTGGCACACGCCTATATCCATGTCGCGTCCGGATCCACACTACCGTTCCTCAGTTATCTGGCCTCCGGCGTGATTACGCTATTCATCCCTAGTGGCGGCGGCCATTGGGCTGTGCAAGGCCCGTTCACGATACCCGCAGCCATGCAGCTCGGCGCCTCGCTGCCCGGAACATCCATGGCCATCGCCGCAGGCGAAATGGCGGGCAGCCTGCTCCAGCCGTTCTGGGCCATTCCAGTCGTTGCGATCGCGGGCGTGGGCGTGCAGCGTGTACTGGGCTTTACGCTCGTGATTTTCCTAACGGCCGGCTCGTTAATGGGGCTGAGCTATCTGCTCGTCGTTCCGACGTGGGCGGGTATCTAAACATCACCTTATTGAAATAGGAAATGACATGGCCGATCACCTCGCGCTCGACGGCGTGCGCGTCATCGAAATATGTAACGTCGCAGCTGGCCCGTTTTGCGGAATGCTGCTCGCCGACATGGGTGCCGATGTCATCAAAATCGAACATCCCGATGGCGGTGACACGTTGCGGGCATGGCCGCCGCTGAGCGACGGGTTCAGTGAGAACTTCGCATCGCTGAACCGCAACAAGCGCTCAGTGGCCCTCGATTTGAAGGCCGCGGATGACCTTGACGTTGCTCGCGCCCTGATGATTGAAGCGGACGCGGTGATCGAGAACAACCGTCCCGGCGTGATGGATCGACTGGGGCTGGGTTACCAGGCGATTCGGAGCCTCAACCCTCGGCTGCTATACTGCTCGATTTCTGCTTATGGACAAACGGGGCCTCGCTCGCAGGAGGGCGGCTTCGACCTGACGATGCAAGCCATGAGCGGAATCATGAGCGTTACCGGCGAGGCCGGTGGTGCGCCCGTCAAATGCGGCGTGCCGCTGGCCGACTTCGCAGCCGGGCTCTACGCCGCCTTTGCAATCGCGGCCGAACTGCGAGAGGTGCAACGGACAGGGCTTGGGACGCACATCGATATGTCGATGCTCGGTGCGACGCTTGGTATCGCTGCGTTGCAGACATCCGAATATTTCGGTAGCGGCCGCGATCCCGTCAAGATGGGCTCGGCACACCCGCGCAATGCGCCTTATCAGATCTTTCGCTGCCGAGACGGTTACTTCGGGATGGCAGCCGGCAACAACGCCCTATGGGGGAGTGTCTGTCGCGTCGTGGGGCATCCGGAATGGGTTGACGACGAGCGTTTCAGAACGACGTCGGATCGAGCGCGTAACCAGATCGCACTGCGGGAGATGCTCGAGGCAGAGTTTGCTGCGAGTGACGCACCCGAATGGCTTGCGCGCTTTCGGGAAGCGGGGGTGCCATGCGCACCCATC
>JBQCDS010000235.1:0-6294 GCA_051961035.1 Trinickia sp.
GAGCACCCGAACGGCCTGAAGCTGCGCGCGCTCGATGCGAACGGCACGGTGCTGCGCGAGGCCACCTATCTGTCGGTGGGCGGCGGGTTTGTCGTGACGGCCGGCGCGCCGAATACGAAGGTGCTGCAAGCGGCCGATCAACGCGCGCACCCGTTCAGCACCGGCAACGAACTGCTCGCGATGTGCGCCGCCACGGGCAAATCGATCGCTCAACTGATGTGGGACAACGAGCGTGTCTGGCATACCGAGGAAGAGACGCGCGTTGGCTTGAGGAAGATTTGGGACGTGATGCAATCGTGCGTGGCGCGCGGCTGCGGCATCGGCAACCCGGATGCGGACGGTAATTTGCCCGGTGCGTTCCACGTCAAGCGCCGCGCGCCGCAGCTCTACCGCACGCTGTCGGGCAATCCGGAGCAGGCGTTGCGCGATCCGCTTTCGATGGTCGACTGGATCAATCTCTATGCCATCGCCGTCAACGAAGAGAACGCCGCAGGCGGGCGCGTCGTCACCGCACCGACGAACGGCGCCGCCGGCATCGTGCCGGCCGTGCTCCACTATTACACGCGCTTCGTGCCCGGCGCGAACGAGCAGGGCGTCAACGATTTTCTGATGACGGCCGCCGCGATCGGCATCCTCTACAAGCTGAACGCGTCGATTTCCGGTGCCGAAGTGGGCTGCCAGGGCGAAGTGGGCGTGGCGTGCTCGATGGCGGCCGGTGCGCTCGCCGCCGTCACGGGCGGTACGCCGAAGCAAGTGGAGAACGCGGCCGAGATCGGCATGGAGCACAACCTCGGGCTCACCTGCGATCCGGTGGGCGGGATGGTGCAAATTCCCTGTATCGAGCGCAACGCGATGGCGGCGGTCAAGGCCGTCAATGCCGCGCGCATGGCGCTGCGCGGCGACGGCAGCCATTACGTATCGCTCGATTCCGTCATCAAGACGATGCGCGAAACGGGGGCCGACATGAAGACCAAGTACAAGGAAACGTCGCGCGGCGGGCTGGCCGTGAATATCGTCGAGTGCTGAGCGCACGGCGGCCGTTCACTCCGCCGGTTCTCAGAAGAACGCCAGCCGTATGTTTCTTTTGCGAGCGAATTCGCGGATATGGTGCTCGGTTTCGTACCAGGGAACGAGGCCGAGCATCGTCTCGCGAATTTCGTCGCGGCAGATGTACATCGCCGCCACATCGCGGTCAAAGCGAAAGTCCGTGTGCGCTTGGAATTCGATGTAGTTGATTTTCGTTCCCTTCTTCGGATCGGTCGCGACCGCCGCGTCCGGCGGCAGGCAAAATGGCGAACCGCGTTGCCGCTGGCCGCTCGCGTAAGCGTAAATGTGCATGAGCATGCTAGGGGTGCAATACAGCAGCACCTTTTCGAGCTCGAAGTAGGTTGCGATCGCATCGTGCAAGCCGATCGAGCGGCCGCCGTATTCGTTCTTGCGCCGCGCCAGATCGGTGTTGACCTTGAATGAATCGGTGTGGCAGTAGGTCGAGGCGTGCTTGATGTATTCCATCAAGACCATGAACGACCGGCCGTAGCCATTGCCGCCGGCGCCGCCGCCTCGGCAATACGCAAAATCCAGCGCCCCGTATCGAGGTCTCACGAGACGCTCGAACGTGTTCGAGGTTGGAAGCCCCGCACCACCGATTCCGGTAGCGCCATAGTGCGCGACGAGTTGTCGGGCGGCGCGCACGCGCCGGGACGGCACCGCCGGCTTCTTGCGCCCGGCGTAGTCGCAAAACTCCATCTCCGCGCGATTTCTGTAACGCAGATCGTGGATGGTTTCCGGATCGTGGGTGGGTTTTTGGGCTCGCTCGAACATCGACGAATAAAAGACAGGCTCGTTCCCGTTGCCGAATATCTTCTTCGCGGAAAAGTTAACCGTGAGCCGGGCTTGCTGTAAAACACCGATCATGTTCGTTCGGAAGAAGCGGCGCGCGCACTCTTGCGAGCCGCCGGGCCGGCAAATGGCCACGAAGCGTTGGAACGCCTCCTCCATCAAGGATTGACGGCTATCGGCAAGGTGACGCAAACCCACCACATTGTTTCGCGCCAGCCGCGCCATCGCGGCATTGGCTTCGGATAGATCGACTCGCATACGTTTTGAATGTTGAACACGATGAGGGGAAGACGGTCCGGCAACGATAGGCGCAGCGGCAGCCCGCGTCCGCAGGAAATTTCCCGATGGTGTCGGACGCGACATGATGCGCAGGGCGCGACCGGGTGCGAGCAGGTGCGAGTAGGCGCCATCCCCCACTTTCCCGCAGTGACAGCGCGCACGCGGCAGGCGTAAGCTGTCCGCGCCGTCTCTCGCGTTTCGCTGTTTGTCTTTCGCTTTCGACCCACACCACAACTAGTCAGGAGGTTGCCGCATCATGTCGAATGTCGCCGATACCGCCAACGTGACCGGAGCGCGTCTGCTCGTCGATGCGCTGATCACGCACGGCGTCGACCGTGTTTTCAGCGTGCCGGGCGAGAGCTTTCTCTCCGTGCTCGATGCGCTTCACGACGAAACGGAGCGCATTCGCACGATCGTCTGCCGGCACGAAGCTGGCGCGGCCAATATGGCCGAGGCGACGGGCAAGCTCACGGGCCGCCCCGGCGTCGCGATCGTCACGCGCGGGCCGGGCGCCACCCACGCATCGATCGGCGTACACACCGCGTTTCAAGATTCGACGCCGATGATCCTGCTCATCGGCCAATGCGCGCGCGACCATCTCGATCGCGAGGCGTTTCAGGAGATCGACTATCGGCGCATGTTCGGACAAATGGCCAAATGGGTGGCGCAGATCGACGATGCACGGCGCATCCCCGAATACCTGAGCCACGCGTTTCACACGGCTTGCGCGGGCCGCCCGGGGCCGGTGGTTCTGGCTTTGCCCGAAGACATGCTCACCGATCGTTGCGCGCGCCCCGCCGGTGCGCCGCCGTTCCAGCGCGTCGCGGCTTCGCCGTCAGCCGCGCACATGGAGCGGTTGCACGACATGCTCGAGCGCGCGCAGCGGCCGATGATGATCGCGGGTGGCAGCGGTTGGAACGAACGAGCGTGCGCCGATCTGCGCCGGTTCGTCGAAACGTGGCAGATGCCGATCGGCTGTGCGTTCCGCTATCAGGACACCATCGACAACGATCATCCGAATTACGCGGGCGATGTGGGCCTCGGCATCAACCCCGCACTCGCGCAGCGCATCCGCGAGGCGGATCTGCTGCTCGTCGTCGGCCCGCGGTTGGGGGAAGCGACGACGGCCGGCTATACGCTGCTCGACATACCGAAAACGCGCCAAACGCTCGTGCACGTTCACCAAGGGGCGGAAGAACTGGGGCGCGTCTACGCGGCTGATTTACCGATCGTCTCGGGCATGCCCGAGATCGCCGCCGCCCTCGCAGCGCTCGTGCCAAACCGCACGCCGGCCTGGGCTGGCACGGCGGAGCAAGCGCATGGCACCTATTTGGCGTGGCGCGCGCCACGGCCGATGCTCGGCGATGTGCAACTCGGCGAAATCATGGTGCAACTGCGCGAGCGATTGCCGCTCGACGCCATCGTGACGAACGGCGCGGGCAATTACGCCATTTGGCTGCATCGGCATTTCGCCTATCGGCAGTGGCGCTCGCAACTCGCACCGACGAGCGGTGCGATGGGCTACGGCGTGCCGGCGGCGATCGCGGCGAAGGCGTGCTATCCCGAGCGCATGGTGGTCGCGTTTGCCGGAGACGGGTGTTTCATGATGTCGTCGCAAGAACTCGCCACGGCGATGCAGTACGGCCTGAACGTCGTGTTCATCGTCGTCAACAACGCCCATTACGGCACGATCCGCATGCATCAGGAGCGGCATTACCCGGGGCGCACTCACGGTACTGGGCTGACGAATCCGGATTTCGCCGCGTTCGCGCGCTCGTTCGGAGCGCATGGGGAAACCGTCGAACGCACGGCTGATTTTTTGCCGGCGTTCGAACGGTGTGTCGCAAGCGGCCGGCCGGCGCTCATCGAAATCCGCGTGCCGAAGGAAGTCAGCACCCCGGCGGCTACCCTCGACGACATCGCGGAGCAAGGCCGGCGCGCGCGTGCCGCCGCAGTGAAGTGAAGTAACGCTCGTTTTCCGGGGCGCCCGTCGGGAGGGGGCGCCCGCCGGCATGCAGCGCGATTCACTCAATCCGGCTATGCTGGCCACTATGTGGTGTCGCGCGCGTGCCGCCAACCGGCGGCGGCGCACGGCGGTGCGCCCGCCAACCCTGGGGCGCGCTCAGCCGTTCGTCATGTGCGAGTGATCGACAGCCACTTGCCGCGAGAAGACGAGCATGAGCAATCGGCGCGCGCATCGATGGCTGGCAGGCCTCGCGATCACGCAGGCCTTGACGGCGGTGGCCGCGTCGCCCTTGCCGCAGCCCGGCTGCGCGCCCGCGCTTTCGGTGACGGACGTCGAGCGCCAATTCCGCTTCGAACGCGATTGCGATATCGAGCCTGCCGAACTCCAACGTTTCACCGCCGATGCCGGACGCACTGCGCGCCGAGCGCATTTGCCCAGCAGCCAGCGCGTTGCGTTCGCGAAGGCGGCCGATCTCATGTTCGACACCGCAACGGCCGAACGTTTCGGGGCGATGACCCCGATCGTCCTGACGCTCGCCGCGCAAAGCGTGGGCGAAGACGACCTCGATTTCGTCGCCCTAGCCCAAAATTGGAACGATCGGTACGCGCTGCTGCGGCTGCGCACGCGCATGCTGCGCACCGACGACCCACTCGAGGTCGATGTGGCCACCGCCGTTGCCGCGCTGAATCTCGACGGCGCGGCGAAGCTGCTCGCCGCTGAGCTGGCCGAGCCCGGCGCGCCGAACGAACTCATCGCCGAACGCAGTTTCGAAGCGGGCATCGTCGAATGGCTGCGTTTTTCGCCGAAGCGAGCACTTACGTTCATGCGGGCCGCGCATGTCTTGCAACCGGACGATCTAGTCATTGCCGGCCTGTACGGCGATGTATTGATGGAAGCCCATTTGCTCGAACAGGCGCAGCCGATCTTTGAATCGCTGGTGTTGCGTTATCAGATCCTCGCGCATGACAAGCCTGAGCGGTGGCAGCCGCTTTTCGCGCGGGCGCTCGCGAAGCTCGGACGCTTGTATTCGGCGTTGGCTTTGCCGTCGGATGCCGAAATGGCAGACCTGCATGCGCTCAGCATGTACTGGAGCCTGGCGCGCGAGCAGCCCGAGCGTTTTGGCCCGGCGGTGGCCGATTTGCTTGAAGCGCTCGGCGAGCTTTACCGCGATGCGGACCGCACGGACGACGCGATCGACGCATACGGCGAGGTGCTCAAGCTTCAGCGCGCCCTGGCGCAACACGACGCACAGGCTTATGCCCCGCGTTTGGCGACGACATTGAACGATCTGGGCGTGCTTTATGCCACGGTGCACCGTGCCCGCGAAGCGCGCAGCGCCTACGCCGAGGCGCTCGCTGTGCAGCGCACGCTCGTGCAAGAGAATGCGCTCGCCTATCGGCCGGGGCTCGCGCGTACGCTGAACAATCTGGGCAACCTCTACAGCGAGGGCGGCCAGTACGCCGAGGCGCATCAAGCCTATGACGAGGCGCTGGCGATTCGTCGACGGCTCGCTCGCGAGAGCCCCGCGCACGACGCGCCCGACGTCGCCCGTACGCTGACGAATCTCGGCGTGCTGTATCGACGAGAGGGCCACTCGCTGCTTGCCGAACATGCTTACCGCGAGGCGCTGCGAACGTTGGCGCCGTTCGAACGTGCCACGGGCGCGGATCGAGCCCGCACGTTCAACAATCTCGGCGTATTGCTGAGCAAGACGCGCCGGCGCGCCGAAGCGGAGGATGCCTATCGGCGCTCCATCGCGCTTTACGACGCACTCGCTAAGAAAGACCCGGCGGCGTATCGCGGCGATTACGCGCGCGTGCTGGGCAACCTCGCGAAGCTGTACGGCGAGATGGGGCGAAAGCGCGAGGCGAAAGTGGCCTCGCAAACGGCGGCCAAGCTAAGGCACGACGCCGCCCAATCGCCCTGATGCACGCTGCGGCCAGGGAGACGGTCGTCAACGCGGCCGCCGAGGGCGAGGCGGCACGTAGCGCCAACTGAGCAGCACAATGAGCGCGAAGAGGACATACGCGAGCGTGAAGACCCACATCGGCAGATCGTAGTAGAGCACCCGCCCTACCCAATGCTGGACGAACCCCTCGGGCCCCACGGTGCCGGTGCGCAGCCGATCCTCGAGCACGGTCAGCGGGCAGGGGATGTCGAGCGCCGCGAGCAGCGCGACGATGCCGATCGCCAGGAGATGCGCGAACCGG
>JBQCDS010000236.1:0-2867 GCA_051961035.1 Trinickia sp.
ATTCCATGCGACTCCTTCTCATCGAAGACGACCGCCCTATCGCGCGCGGCATCCAAAGCAGCCTCGAACAAGCCGGGTTCACCGTCGACATGGTTCATGACGGCATTTTTGCTGAGCAAGCGCTCACGCAAAACCGTCACGAACTCGTGATTCTCGATCTTGGCCTACCCGGCATCGACGGCATGACGCTGCTCTCGCGCTTTCGGCAGTCGAACCGTCACACGCCCGTGATCGTACTCACGGCGCGCGACGAACTGAACGATCGCGTGCAAGGGCTCAATGCCGGCGCCGACGACTACATGCTCAAGCCGTTCGAGCCTGCCGAGCTCGAAGCGCGGATTCGCGCCGTCATGCGCCGCAGCGGCCCGCATAGCGACATCCCGCGTCCCGAAGTGTCGCTCGGCGGCGTGCGTCTGTCGGGCGTCGATCGCCGCATCTTCAACGACGACAAACCGCTCGAACTGTCCCCGCGCGAATTCGCGGTGCTGGAAATGCTGCTACTGCGCCATGGCCGCGTCGTCAGCAAAGCGCAATTGCAGGATCATCTCACCCACTTCGGCGGTGATCTTGGCGATACCGCCATCGAAGTCTACGTGCATCGCGTCCGCAAAAAGCTCGAAAACTGCCGCGTGGAAATCGTGACTGTGCGCGGCTTCGGCTACCTGCTGCAGGAAATCCGCCAAGCGGCGTGACGCTTGCGCGCGTTGGCCTTCCGGCACCGTTCGCGGCACCGGAAGGCCTCGCGCCACGCGGCAACGCGTCGTTGCCTCCTTTCCCGTCCCACACCATCAATCGCCATGCAGCACGTCGCCGCGACCAGCTTGCGCCGCTCGCTTCTGCGGCGGCTCGCTGGGCCGCTGTCCCTCCTTGCGCTGATGAGCGGCCTGATCGCCTATTGGCTCGCCTGGCAATACACTCAGCACGTCATCGATCGCTCGTTGGCAGACTTGTCGACGGCCATCTCGAAGCAGGTTCAAATCGCCGGCCCGAATGCGCGCTCGACGGTGCCGCCGCTCGCCGCGGCGATGTTCTCCGATCCGAACGACCAACTCATCTACCGCATCAGCGACGGGCAGCACGAGATCGCAGGAGAACGCGAACTGCCGCTGTTCGGCACGCGCGTGCGCGAACAGCGCTCGGCTGACGTGTTCGACGCGCAATTCAAGGACATGCGCGTGCGCGTCGCCCAGGTGCGCGTTGCGCAAGCCGTCGGCAAACCGATCATCGTCGAAGTGGCACAGCCCCTGCGGCACCGGTATCGCATCGCGGCCGAGTTCCTCGTGGCGATCATGATGCCGTTGCTGCTTTTGCTGTTCGCCGGGTGGGGCATCGTCTGGCGCGTCGTTAATCAGGAGCTCAATCCTTTGACCGTCCTGGCCGATTCGTTGAATCGGCAGACGCACACGTCGCTCGAGCCCGTCGACGAAAGTTACGTGCCAATGGAGATCCAACCGCTGACGAGCGCAATGAATGCATTGCTCGTGCGGTTGAAGACGGCTGTCGACGCGCAGCGCAAATTCATTGCGGATGCGGCTCATCAGTTGCGCACGCCGCTCACCGCCGTCAAGCTGCACGCCGAACAAGCGGCGAACGCCCGCGATGCGAACCAGACGCTCGCCGCCGTGCGCGAGCTGCGCGCCGCAGCCGATCGCGCGGTGAGGCTCTCCAATCAATTACTGTCGTTGGCCCGCGCCGAGCCCGGCGCCCAAACCGCGCGCTTCGCGGAGCTCGATATCGCGGCGCTGGCCTTCGAAACCGGCGCCGAATGGGTACCGCGCGCGCTAGCCGCGCACGTCGATCTGGGTTTCCAGCGCTTGGACGGTCCCTCGAACGACAAACCGCTCGTCGTGCGCGGCAACGCCGTGCTGCTGCGCGAAGTCATTGCCAATTTGCTCGACAATGCACTCAAGTATCTGCCTTCCAGCAGAGCGAATGGAGCGAACGTCACCGTGAGCGTTGCCGAAACGATCGACGAAAGCGGCGCGCGAATGGCCGAAATCGCCGTCGAGGACAACGGCGCTGGCGTGCCGCCCAGCTTGCAGGCCGATCTGTTCAAACGATTCTTTCGCGGTGACCGCGGAGACACGGCTGATCCCAGCGTCGAGGCCGGCGCCGGGCTTGGCCTCGCAATCGTGCACGACATCATGAATCTGCACGGCGGCAGCGTCCATTACGAGGATGCGATGGACGGCGGAGCGCGATTCGTGTTGCGCGTACCGCTCTCGATATCCACACAGCGCGAGCAAGCCGCAGGGCAGATGTCGCCCGCCTAAGCGCACGCCCCGCTCGCCGGGCTTCGATTCCGGCCAGGTTTTGGCCCTTCTCCCGCTTTAAGCCTTGCCGTGCTTAGCGCCGCGTTTGGGCGCGAGCATCGTGCCTCGGCACTTGCGTGCGCCGCACCGGCAAGCGTATTCCTCTTTGAGCTTTTTCGTTTGACGCGCATCGATGACAAGACCGTAGTCGTAAAACAGCTCCTCGTCGGCCGCGATATCGCGCAGCGCATGAATGAACACGCGCCCGTCCACCTCTTCCGCTTCGCAATTGGGCGCGCATGAGTGGTTGATCCAGCGCGCGCTGTTGCCGTTCACTTTTCCATCGATGACACGGCCGTCTTCCAGCGCGAAGTAGAACGTGTGATTCGGGTCCGCTGGATTGTGGGGGTGCCGCCGCAACGCTTCCTTCCATGAGATTCGCTCACCCTTGTACTCCAGCAGACGCTCGCCCGCCTTCAACGGCACGGCGGCAAATACGCCCTTGCCATGCACGCCGGACTCGCGCACGACCAACTTGCGTGAACTCATCGATAAATCCTCAGAAAAGCCTATGTGCCGACTGAGCGGCGTCGCGCTTTCGATCGCGGGATGGAA
>JBQCDS010000237.1:0-2931 GCA_051961035.1 Trinickia sp.
CGAATGATGAACGAAACGACGACCATGCCGATCTTGTCCGTATCCGGGCTGTCCGTCCGCTACGGAAAGGTGGAGGCACTGCACAGTGTTTCGCTCGATGTTCGACCCGGGCAGATCGTCAGTGTGATCGGGCCGAACGGCGCCGGAAAATCCACGCTACTCAACGCGGTCATGGGCGCGCTGCCGTCGACCGGACATGCAAACGGGCCCGTGCGCTATCGAGGAGAAGACGTAAGCGGGTTGCCCGTGGAAAAGCGCGTCGAGCTGGGAATGTGTCTGGTGCCGGAGAAGCGGGAGTTGTTCTCGACGATGACCGTCGAGGACAACCTCGTGCTGGGTGCCTATCGCCGCAAAAGGGCGGGCGAGCGCAACTTCCTCGATCAACTCGATCCCGTGTTCGAACGGTTTCCTCGGTTGAAGGAGCGGTGCAAGCAAGCCGCCGGTACGCTTTCGGGCGGTGAGCGGCAAATGCTCGCACTCGGCCGTGCGCTGATGAGCAAGCCCGATTTGCTCATGCTCGATGAACCGAGCCTCGGGCTTGCGCCGCTGATCGTCAAAGAGATCTTCCACATCATCAGTGCCCTGCGCGGGACGGGCGTGGCGACGCTGCTGATCGAACAGAATGCGCGTGCGGCGCTTCAAGTCTCGGACTACGGGTACGTGCTGGAAACCGGTGAGTTGGCGCTCGAAGGGGCGGCGCATTCGTTGGCGGAAAATCCGCGCGTTATCGAAACCTACCTAGGACTGGCGAAAAAGACCGCCTAAATCCTTTCCTGGGCGCGCAGGGGCATGCGCGGTATGTTCGTTTCACGGGCCTCTCTCCCGAAATGTTCCACGTGAAACAACAGTTAGTCGACAGTTATCCATTCGACGTCCGCGCCGCTACCGCGAACCCCGTTATAATTTCGCGCATACTTTTCCCGATAGGCCCACGCGCTTCCGTCGCGTGGGATCACCATGCTTTATCCCAAAGAATTTGACGTAATCGTTGTCGGCGGTGGTCACGCTGGCACGGAAGCCGCTTTGGCGTCGGCCCGGATGGGCGCCAAGACGCTGCTGCTGACCCATAACATCGAAACGCTCGGTCAGATGAGCTGCAATCCGTCCATCGGCGGCATCGGCAAGGGCCACCTCGTGAAGGAGGTCGATGCGCTGGGTGGCGCGATGGCACAGGCCACCGATGAGGGCGGCATCCAGTTTCGAATCCTCAATTCGTCCAAAGGGCCCGCTGTTCGCGCGACGCGCGCGCAGGCCGACCGCATTCTGTATAAAGCCGCAATCCGCCATCGGCTGGAAAATCAGCCGAATCTCATGCTGTTTCAGCAGGCGGTCGAGGATCTGATCGTCGAGGGTGACCGTGTCGTGGGGGCAGTGACGCAGGTTGGCGTGCGGTTTCGCGCGCGGGCGGTGGTCCTGACAGCGGGTACGTTCCTCGACGGCAAGATCCACGTCGGGCTGAACAACTACACCGGTGGGCGGGCGGGCGACCCCGCGGCTGTTTCGCTGTCGGCGCGACTAAAAGAATTGAAACTCCCGCAGGGGCGTTTAAAGACGGGTACGCCGCCTCGGATTGACGGCCGGACCATCGATTTCTCCCAGCTCGAGGTGCAGCCGGGGGATCTCGATCCTATCCCGGTTTTTTCGTTTCTCGGCCGGGCGGAGCAGCATCCGCAGCAAATGCCTTGCTGGGTCACGCATACCAATGAGCGGACTCACGACATCATCCGCGGCGGCCTGGATCGTTCGCCCATGTACACGGGCGTGATCGAGGGAGTGGGGCCGCGATATTGCCCGTCGATCGAGGACAAGATTCACCGGTTCGCGTCGAAGACTTCTCACCAGATCTTCTTGGAGCCGGAAGGACTGACGACGAACGAGTTCTATCCGAACGGTATTTCGACAAGCCTCCCGTTCGATGTGCAGCTCGAGCTCCTTCATTCGATGCAGGGGTTAGAGAACGCGCATATCTTGCGGCCGGGCTATGCGATCGAGTACGACTACTTCGACCCGCGTGGCCTGAAGGCGTCTCTGGAAACGAAGGTGATACGCGGGTTGTTTTTCGCGGGGCAGATCAACGGCACCACCGGTTACGAGGAGGCGGCGGCGCAGGGCCTGCTCGCCGGTATCAACGCGGGCCGATACGTCCAAGAGAAAGAAGCGTGGTCGCCCCGGCGCGATCAAGCGTATCTTGGCGTGCTCGTCGATGATCTGGTCACCCGCGGCGTGTCGGAGCCCTATCGAATGTTTACCAGCCGCGCGGAGTACCGGCTCAGCCTTCGCGAAGACAACGCCGACATGCGCCTGACCGAAATCGGTCGGGAGCTTGGGGTTGTTGATGACGTGCGTTGGGATGCCTTCTGCAAAAAGCGCGACGCTGTTTCACGTGAAACAGAGAGGCTGCGCTCGACGTGGGTGAATCCTAAGACGCTCTCCGCCGACGAGGCCACCGCGCTACTCGGCAAGCCAATCGATCATGAATACAACTTGGCCGATTTGCTGCGCCGGCCCGGCGTGTCGTACGACGGTATTTGCGGTTTGCGTGACGGTACGTGCGGCCCTGAAGCCCCGCTTGCAGACGACCCCGTCCTTCTCGATCAAATCAAGGAACAAATTGAAATCGGCGTGAAGTATCAGGGCTACATCGAGCGCCAAGCCGACGAAATCGAACGCAATGAAGCGAACGAGAACACGCGGCTACCCGAGGGAATTGACTACGCCTCCGTTCGCGGGTTGTCGTTTGAAGCGCGCCAAAAGCTGAATCAATTCCGTCCTGAAACGATCGGCCAGGCCTCCCGCATTTCGGGCATAACACCGGCGACAATCTCGCTGCTGATGGTGCACCTAAAGAAGGGCTTGGGGCGGCGCACGTCGGGCAGCTCAGCGGCTGAATCCGCGGCTGAATCCACGACCATCGACGCAAGCGGGGCCAAT
>JBQCDS010000238.1:0-2226 GCA_051961035.1 Trinickia sp.
TATAGGTAATAGCCGTCAGCGATCTTGAAGTGAACATCGACTTCGTTCGGCCGCTCGTCAGCGCTGAAACGGAATGCCGCCGATGGATCGAGAAAATCATCCGCACGCGCCGCACCCACGAGCCCCGGGCCAAGTACGGCAAACGCGAGGGCGAGGGCGAGGACGCGCACTAGCATGCGCTGGAAATCGAAAAGCGGCTTAAACATGGGTTGGTCGATACGTTTCGGTCTCCACCCACTGCCCATATGCGCTAGAGGCACTGGCCTGCCACGACACTAGCTCGGGCGTTTCGTACGGATGGTTGGCAAGAATGAATCGCTCCAGATCGAGCGAGCGCGCGACACTGGTTTTGAACAGCAATTGAATCTCGTCCGACGTTTCCATCCCCCCCTTCCAGCGATAGCGGGAACGCACCTGACCGAGTTCCGTCACGCACGCCGCCAGGCACGCGTCAAGGGCGCCTTGCGCGAGCTTTTGCGCGCAGTCCACATCGGGCACGGTCGTCAGCATCAGCACGACAGGTAGGGGCACGGCGTCATGTCCTCGAAGCGATCCAATACGCCGCTATCGTATCACCGAGCGCAATTTGGCCGGGCCGACGTTCAACGCCCGCCCGGCTGGGGGCGCCGCGCGCCTTCTATACTTGCGCTGATCCCATAAACGGAAAAAGGGCCAAGCTCACGCTTGACCCTCTTTCGCTAAGCCGCTTGGGCACAGGCCCCGTTTGGCGGCCCGGATGCTTATTCAGCTTCTTGCACGTCTTCCGCTTCCACCACTTCCGGGCGGTCGAGCAATTCGACGAGCGCCATCGGCGCGTTGTCGCCGACACGGAAACCGAACTTCAGAATACGCAGGTAGCCGCCCGGACGGTTCGCGAAACGCGGACCGAGGACGTCGAAGAGCTTCGCGACGGAATCGCGATCGCGCAGGCGGTTGAACGCCAAGCGACGGTTGGCGAGCGACGGCTTCTTGCCAAGCGTGATCAGCGGCTCGACGACTTTACGCAGTTCCTTCGCCTTCGGCAGCGTCGTCTTGATGACTTCGTGCTCGATCAGCGAGTTGGACATGTTACGTAGCATAGCCAGACGGTGGCTGCTCGTGCGGTTCAGTTTCCGCAAACCATGACGGTGACGCATGTTAGTTCCTTGATTCGAAGTTTTGGTCCAGCTCTTCTATCGTCCCCGCCTGAAACGACGAGCGGTGAGGACACGGGCCGGTAATAAAAAAAGACAAGACGCGGATTCTAAAGGAAAATCCGCGTCTTCGCCAGACGCTGGGGCGGCAGATCACCCCGGCATCCTTACTTGTCGAGACCGGCCGGCGGCCAGTTTTCGAGTTTCATGCCCAGCGTCAAGCCGCGCGAAGCGAGCACTTCCTTGATCTCGTTCAACGACTTGCGACCGAGGTTCGGCGTCTTGAGCAGCTCGTTTTCCGTGCGCTGGATCAGATCGCCGATGTAGTAGATGTTTTCGGCCTTCAGGCAGTTGGCCGAGCGCACCGTCAACTCGAGGTCGTCCACCGGACGCAGCAAGATCGGATCGATCTGCGGCGCGCGCGACGGGGCTTCCGCTGCCGCTTCCGTGCCTTCCAGCGCCGCGAATACGGCGAGCTGGTCGACGAGGATGCGCGCCGATTGGCGAATCGCTTCCTCGGGCGAGATGACACCGTTGGTTTCGATGTTCATCACGAGCTTATCGAGATCCGTACGCTGCTCGACACGCGCGCTTTCGACGGCGTAGCTGACGCGGCGAACCGGCGAGAACGACGCATCCAGCACGATACGGCCGATGATCTTGGCCGTTTCCTCGCCGTAGCGACGCACGTTGCCGGGCACGTAGCCCCGGCCCTTCTCGACCTTGATCTGCACGTCGAGCTTGCCGCCCTTCGACAGATGAGCCACGACGTGATCGGGGTTGATCACTTCGCAGTCATGCGGCAACTCGATGTCGCGCGCGGTCACGACGCCTTCGCCTTCCTTGCGCAGCGTGACAGTAACTTCGTCACGGTTGTGCAGCTTGAAGACGATGCCCTTCATGTTCAGGAGCAGGTTCACGACGTCATCTTGCACGCCGTCGATCGTCGAATACTCGTGTACAACGCCTGCGATCGTGACTTCGGTCGGCGCGTAGCCCACCATCGACGAAAGCAGCACGCGCCGAAGCGCGTTGCCCAAAGTGTGGCCGTAACCGCGTTCAAACGGTTCCATGACCACTTTCGCGTGGCTCT
>JBQCDS010000239.1:0-5592 GCA_051961035.1 Trinickia sp.
CATGCGCGATGCCGTGCGTAAGTGCCGGATTGATCGTGTACTTCGCGACATAACGCTTCGCCCGAAAATTGTCGTTGCGTGCGCTGTCCTGCGCTAGGGCGCCGCGCTGCACTTTCATCTTGTGCGCAGTCTGCCAGGTGCGGATGATGACTTCGCCCACCCGCCCCATGGCTTGCGAATCGGAAGACAGCATCGACAGGGCGCCGAGATCGTGCAGGATGTCTTCCGCCGCGATCGTCTCGCGGCGAATGCGTGATTCGGCGAAAGCCAGATCCTCGGCAATCGACGGATCCAGATGATGGCAGACCATCAACATGTCGAGATGCTCGTCGAGCGTGTTGATGGTGTAGGGGCGCGTAGGATTCGTCGACGACGGCAGCACGTTCGCTTCGCCGCACACTTTGATGATGTCCGGCGCGTGGCCGCCGCCGGCACCTTCGGTGTGATACGTGTGGATCGCGCGCCCTTTGAACGCCGCGATGGTGGCTTCGACGAAACCCGCTTCGTTCAACGTATCGGTGTGGATGGCGACCTGCGTATCGGTGGCGTCGGCAACACTGAGGCAATTGTCGATCGCCGCGGGCGTCGAGCCCCAATCCTCATGCAGCTTCAGGCCGATGGCGCCCGCGGCGATTTGCTCGACGAGCGGATCGGGCAGGCTCGTATTGCCTTTGCCGAGGAAGCCGAGGTTCATCGGCCAGCCGTCGGCCGCCTGTAGCATGCGTTCGAGATGCCAGGGGCCCGGCGTGCAAGTCGTCGCGTTGGTACCGGTCGCGGGCCCTGTGCCGCCGCCGAGCATCGTGGTGACGCCTGAAGCCAGCGCTTCTTCGATCTGCTGCGGGCAAATGAAATGGATGTGCGTGTCGATCCCGCCGGGCGTCACGATGAGCCCTTCGCCGGCAATGATCTCGGTGGCTGCGCCGATCGCGATCGTGACGCCCGGTTGGATGTCGGGGTTGCCGGCCTTGCCGATGGCGGCGATACGTCCATCCTTGATCGCGATATCGGCTTTGACGATGCCCCAGTGATCGAGAATCACGGCGTTCGTCACCACGGTATCGGCCACATCGCGTGCCGCGCGTTGCGATTGCCCCATCCCGTCACGGATGACCTTGCCGCCGCCGAACTTCACTTCCTCGCCGTAGACGGTGAAATCACGCTCAACCTCGATCGTGAGATCCGTATCGGCCAGCCTGATGCGGTCGCCCGTCGTCGGACCGAACATTTCCGCGTAGGCGCGGCGGCTGATGCGCAAGGTCATGATGAATAGATGTCCTAAGGAATCGGCAAGGAACGCCGGTCACACAATCAAAGCGGGCCCATCACCTTGCCGTTGAAGCCGTAGACGGTGCGAGCGCCGGCCAGCGCCACGAGCTCCACCGTGCGCGACTGCCCAGGCTCGAAGCGCACGGCGGTGCCCGCCGCGATGTTCAATCGGAAGCCGCGCGCTTGTTCGCGATCGAACGCGAGCGCCGGATTCGCCTCGTAGAAGTGGTAATGCGAGCCCACCTGCACGGGACGGTCGCCGGTATTCGCGACCGTCAGCGTGCGCGTTTCGCGGCCCGCGTTCAGTTCGATGTAGCCGTCGTCGCACAGGATTTCGCCGGGGATCATAGGCGCGTGTCCTTCTTTAGGGGATTGGGTCGTGGACGGTGACGAGCTTCGTGCCGTCGGCAAAGGTGGCTTCGATCTGGATTTCGGGAATCATCTCGGGCACGCCTTCCATGACGTCCTCGCGAGTGAGCAGCGTCGTGCCGTAGTGCATGACTTCGGCGACGGTTTTGCCATCGCGCGCCGCTTCCATCAGTGCCGCGGAGATGAATGCGACAGCCTCCGGATGGTTCAGCTTCAGGCCGCGTGCACGGCGTCGTTCCGCGAGCAACGCGGCGGTGAAGACGAGCAGCTTGTCCTTTTCTCGGGGCGTCAGTTTCATGGCGCGCGGTGCTCGAACGTAATGTCGTTGAAAGAAGGGCAGCCACTCGGGGGCGGCCATTCGCCTCGTTGATCAAGTGCGCGTTTATCGTAGCACCGGGACAGGCGAGTGCGCATGCACTTTGCAGACATTACGGAGTCCTTAACAACTCGCCGCACCTTGATGGTGCGAAGGCGTTCGCAGCAACGCACCACGGGCGCGCAGCGTGGCTGCGCCTACGTGCGCCAAAGCCGCAGATCGCGCGCGTCGATACCGTGAACGACCGGACGCAGTGCGCGCCAGCACTGCGTCAGCGTGTGCTGGAGCGTCTCCATCGATTGCGCCAGTGCCCTGACGATCAGCACGCCCGGTTCGACGCAAGACGCACCGGCTCGTAGCTGGTCGTCGAACGGCAATCGTCGCGCGAGCGTTTCGGCAAGCGCCTCGTCGCAGGCGGGGCCAACGGCCCATAGCGTGCCGTACACGGGGTAATCGCCAAGCCCTTGGCGCAGCGTGCGCAGGGTGTCGTCGGCCATGAGTTCCGCACGCTCGAACCAAAGCACGTTGCTTGGCGACGGGCCGCGGATGCGCGCGGTGCTCGACAGTGCGCCCTCGGCCCAGCGCTCGCCTGCGGCGATGCGGCCAAGCTGCGTGGCATCCCACCCGAGCGCCGTCGCGCCTTCGGCCAGTGTCAGCGTGAATTCAATTGCGATTGGAGCGCGATCGAAGAAAATGTTGTTTTTCGGCAGCCAGACGAGCTTAGCGTCGGCGCCGACGGAGATATCGATTCGCTGGCGCGCGAGGCGGCCATTGGACTTGTACCACTTCGTCGCACCGGGGGTAGTGAGTACGGCGTGGGTGCCGGCGCCGAGCGATACATCGAGCGTCAGCGCATCGCCGCCCGCAATGCCGGCGGGCGGATGCACGATGACGGCATGGCAAATTGCATCGCCCTCGGGGTACAGCGGCTTTTGCACACGCAGGGGGCCTTGATGAAGACGGTGCACCAGCGTCGTGCGTGGGCCGCGCCGCTCGAAGCCCAGCTCGAGCTTTGCGTGCCAGCCATCGGCGCTTACCGCACCATGCTCGACGGCAGCCGGCGCGGCTTCATAGACGTAAGAAGGCATGAGATGCATCGGGCGCCGGACTCGCGCGTGAGAGTGAGCACTTCGCCGATGATGCCGCAAACAAAAAAGCCGGCTCGAATTCGGCCGGCGCTTCTATTCTATGCCAATGCTTGTGCTTGGCGAGCGGCATTCAATAAAGCGGCACCTTCGGATCGACCTGACGCGACCATGCATCGATCCCGCCTTGCAGATTGAACACGTTTTTGAAGCCTCGCCCTTCGAGGAACATCGCCACGTTTGCGCTGCGTGCGCCGTGATGGCAGATGCAGACGATCTGCGCTTCATCGTCGAGTTCTTCGCTGCGCGCGGGAATCTCGCGCATCGGAATATCCACGCAGCCGGCAATGTGCGCCGTCGCGATTTCCCACGGCTCGCGCACATCGAGCAGCACGGGAGCGGGGCGCGAGGTGTCGGCCAGCCATTCGGCGAGTGCGGACGCGGTCAGGTTTTGCATGATGGGCGATCGATCGAAGGAAGGAAACGATGACGCGGCGAGCACGCGCCGCGCCGATCTCGAGCGTTGACGCTTAGAACTTGAAGCGCGGCGGCTGAACGGCGTTCCCGAGCGGCTCGATATACGTTTCGAACACATCGGCCACGCGGAACTGCTTTTCGTCGATACGGGTGATGACTTGCGCCTTCATGACGGGCGCCGTGCCGACGAACGCGGCGAGGCGGCCGCCGATCTTCAACTGTTCGAGCATCTCCTGCGGCAGCACGGGTAGGCCGCCCGACACGCAGATGACATCGTACGGGGCGCCCGCAGGCCAGCCACGCGCGCCGTCGCCCAGTACGACTTCCGCGTTGGTCACGCCGTTTTCGGCGAGGTTGCGCTTGGCGAGTTCAACCAGCTCAGGGCGAATCTCTACGCTCAGCACGTGGCGAGCGCGGTGCGCGAGCAGGGCGGCCATGTAGCCCGAGCCGGCGCCGATTTCGAGCACGGTTTCGTGTTTCTTGACGGCCAGCTCTTGCAGGATGCGCGCTTCGACGCGCGGGAAGAGCATGTGTTCGCCGGCAGGCAGCGGCACTTCCAGATCGGCGAATGCGAGCTCGCGGTAGGCGGCGGGAACGAAGTTTTCGCGTTTGACGACCGCCAGCAGATTCAGCACGTCCTGGTCCAGCACGTCCCAGGGGCGAATTTGTTGTTCGATCATGTTGAAGCGGGCTTGCTCGATGTTCATGGCGACTTGACGGACTTATGACGTAGCGGTTCGGTACGACGGAAAGAAACCACGGGATTGTACCAAACCGAGTGCGCGTGCCGACTGCTCACCGTTTGCTGCGTTTGATCTGCGCCTCGAACGCCGCATCGAGCTTGCTGACTCTTTTGGGCTTGGCCGGCGAGACAGCGTCGACGAATGCGACGAATGCGTCGAGCGGCAGCGGCTCCGACAGCGGCAGCTCGACCCCGCTCGCGCGATCGACCAGGCGAAACAGGCCGCCGGGCATACCGATGGCGGCGTAGTGCGTGTTGCCGGTGCGCTCCTTGAGCTTTTGCACCGCTGAAATGGCGCGCGTACCGCGCATACTTCGATCCTTTAAAATCGCGGGGGGAAGGCTCTACTCTACCAAGCCGCGTGCCCGCGCATCGGAATACCGTGTGCGCGTAAGCACACCGGTGCGCTGCGCATGCCTCGAAACCCCTTACCGATCACGCCGTTCAGCATCGAATGAACGAACCCGTCGAACCCCTGATTCGATGATTGCCTGCGATTAACCGACTAATGAACTGTCGTCCGAACTGTGGCGCATGCTGCATTGCTCCCTCGATATCGAGTCCGATCCCCGGCATGCCCCGGGGAAAAGCTGCGGGCATACGATGCGTTCAGTTGGGCGACGACGAAAGGTGTAAGATTTTCGGCCACCCGGACAGACCGGCGGTGTGCCGCTCGCTGCGGCCTAGCGACGAGATGTGCGGGAACAGTCGCGCCCAGGCCATTCGCTGGCTCGACTCGATCGAAAGGGCGACCGCTCCACAACCATCGACTTCGAACGAGTAGCGCGAGCCCGCGCGGTCCCTGTGCATTCGCGTCCTCGATCTTGGCTGCCGTTTCACACCCGTAGGAGAACACGCATGACGTACGCCGTTGCATCTCGTCGGCGCCGATTGTTGGGCTTGGCTTGCGCGGCGCTGGCCGGCGCATGTCTTTCCTTGTCGCTCGCGGCGTGCGCGAGCACGACGTTTCCGTTCATTCCCGATCACTACACGTTTTCGCGCGAGCAAGTGCAGGCCGCGGTGGCGCGCAAATTCCCGTATCGGCGCACGGTGTCGCAGATCGCCGACGTCGCGCTGACGAATCCGGTCGTCGGCTTCGAGCCTGGCGCCAACCGCGTCACCGTTCACGTCGACGCGCACGTCGAAAGTCCCTTCCTGCAACAGCCGGTCGACGGTGGATTTCTGTTGACGAGCCAGCTCGCCTACGACGCGCCGAGCCACGCCGTCGTGTTGCGTTCTCCGAGCGTGGAGCGCGTCGAAGTGGGTGGGGAGGCGCACGCTTACCAACAGCAAATCGAGGCGGCCGGCGCGCTCGCCGCCGCGCAGTGGCTCGACGG
>JBQCDS010000240.1:0-3396 GCA_051961035.1 Trinickia sp.
AAGCGCCGAATGTGACGTTCTGCGCGACCTTGCAGGTCAAGCTGCGCATGCCAACTGCGGCCGGCGGCACGCAATTCATGATCGTGCCCTCGGGCAGGATGCAGCGTGCCACTTTGAGCATTCCTGCATTGAGCAGCAAGTCCGGGTGCAGCGAATAGAGCACGTAGTTTAGGCCGACGAGCGCGAGCACATGCCGCTCTTTGCCGCCGGTCGGCATGTTCAGCGACGAGTTCAGCTGCGGATCGCTACCGGTGAAATCGAGCACCAACGATTCGCCTTCCACCTTCAGGTTGAGCGCAACGCGCAGCGGCTTCCCGTTCACCGAATCCTCGTCGGCGAACTCGGAAAAGAAGTATTCGCCGTCCGGCATCCCGGCAACGATCGCGCGGGCCTGCTCCTCGGAGTAATCGATCATCGCGTACATGCCGGCCTTGAAATCGTCGATGCCGAAGCGCTCAATGATTTCAAGCACGCGCCGCTCACCTGTCATCAGCATAGCGATCTGCGCTTTCAGGTCACCGCGATTCTGCTCCGCGGCGCGCACGTTGATCGCCATATGGTCCAGAAGCGTTTCGTCAAGCACGCCGGCGCGCATGATTTTGGTCGGCGCCCATCGAATGCCTTCCTGATAGATTTCGGTGAGCGTACGCGATAGCGATGCCGGCACGGCGCCGCCCATGTCCGTGTTATGGATGTGGCCGCCGACGTAACAGACGATGTTGCCCTCGTAAAAGACGGGCTTCCACATCATCACATCGGGCGTATGCGTGGCCACGTAGCCGCTATACGCATCGTTGGTCATACCGATGTCGCCGGGCTCGTAATGGTCGATCGCCTGGATCACGGATCCGAAGTCGAGACCAGGGTACCAGGTGGCGCCGAGCGTTTTCGGCGACGCGAAGGTGAGCCCCTCCGGGGTCATGATCGTGCACGAGAAATCCTCAGTCTCCTTGACGAAAGCCGAGTGCGCAGTGCGCATGAGCGTGTGGGCCATGCTTTCTGCGGCTGCGACGCAGTAATTGGCGAAGATTTGCAGAACGGATCGATTGAATGGCATGTATTTGTCCTTCGAATGTCACTGCGCGGAGAGCAGCAGGTTGCCGTACGCGTCGACGACGGCTTCAAAGCCGGCCAGCACGCAAGTGGTCGTGTCGTCCTGCGTGACGATCGCAGGGCCGTCGAAACGATGGCCGGCGAGCAGGGCAGCACGGCGGTACAGCGGCACCGTGTGCCAGGCGCCGTCGAGATAAACATCGATCATTGCTTCGACCTGCGGCGCGCCTTCGCCGATCTCGATTTTCGGCATCTCCGGCTTCGGTGTTGGCAAGCTGATAACTAGACGCAGCGCCACGACCTGAACTGCCGACCGCGTGTCGCTATGTCCGTACAGGCGGTGGTGCTCACGGTGGAACGCTTCGGCGATCGTCGCCATATCGCCGTTGCGGATCGATTGTGGATCGATCGGCGTGTCGACTTCGAATGACTGTCCGCGATATCGCATGTCTGCCGAAACCGTCATCTGCGCGCCTGCATCAGAGCCGGTTTCATTGATGATCCACTCGCGAGCCTGCGTTTCAAGCTTCGTGAGATCGCCGGCGAGTTTTTCGAGCGATGCGGCGTCAAGCGGGTAATAAGTGGTGCGCACGAAATCGTTTTTCGTATCGGCGATGAGTCCGCCCAAGGCGCTTAGCACGCCTGGCGTCGTCGGCACGACAAGGTGGCGCATGTTCAACGCACGTGCGAGGAAACCGCCGAGCATCGGGCCCGCGCCTCCGAACGGCATGAGAGAAAACGCGCGCGGGTCGATGCCGAAGCGAGACACAATGCGGCTCACGCCGCCATACATACCGGAGACCGCGACGTCGATGATCGCTGAAGCGGTCTGATACACGTCCATGCCAAGGCGCGCGGCGAGTGGTTCGATCGCGCGACGACTGGCCTCGACGTTGACTTGCACGGCGTTGTAGCCAAGCGATGCGCGGCCAAGCACGCCAATCACGGCGAACGCATCTGTAATGGTGGGACGCGTGCCTCCGCGCCCATAGCAGACCGGCCCGGGATTCGAACCGGCACTCTCAGGCCCCACCTTCAGCACCCCGAAATTGTCGACCCACGCGATAGAGCCGCCGCCATCGCCGATGGATGAAACCGACACTGATGGAATATGGATTTGAAAATCGCCGATATATTCGCCGGTCGCGTATTGCGGCTTGCCATCGACGATCAGCGCTACGTCCGCAGTCGTGCCGCCGATGTCGAGACTCATGCAGTCCTTGATCTTGCACATGCCTGCAAGATACGACGCGCCGATCACGCCAGCGGCCGTTCCAGACAGAATCATCTGAACGCAGTTGCTCTTACCGTTCTCGGCGCTCATCACGCCACCGTTCGACTTGGTCACCTTTAGGTCTGCGCTGACACCGCTTTCGGCGAGCGCGGCCTGCAAACGGGTCAAGTATTGCGATACGCGCGGCTGTACATAGCCACCGATCGTCGCGGTTACCGTGCGTTCATATTCGCGGATGATGGGCCACACTTCGTGCGAGCAAGACACAAAAAAGCCCGGCGCTGCTTTTTCGATGATCGCTTTCACCTTCTGCTCATGTGACGGATTGCGATACGAATGCAGCAGAGAGATCACCACGCCTTCGCATTGCGCGGCCTTGAGCGCCTCTAGCGCGACGAGCACGCTCGCTTCATCGATGGGCGTTTCCTCCATACCGTCGGGCCGCATACGACCTTCGACACCAAACACACGATCGCGCGTGATCAAGGGTTCCGGGCGGCGCGACATGAGATGGTACATATCGGGAATCTTCAGTCGTGCGATGTCCAGCACATCCTCGAAGTGGCGCGTTGTGATGAGCGCGATACGAAGGCCCTTTCGCTGTACGACCGCATTTACGCCGACCGTCGTACCGTGAGTGAAATACACCACGTCGTGCGGATCGATGCCGAAGCGATCGCGCAGGCCCTGCATGCCGTCGATCACTTCGCTGCCGGGGGAATCCGGTCGCGAAAATACTTTGAGCGTTCGCGTTGTCCGCGTTTCATCATCCAACACGGCGAAGTCCGTGAACGAACCGCCGATATCCACTCCAATTCTCAAGCCCATTGCCGTCCCTTTAGGTAGACCTGCCGATCAGTCGCATCTGCGTTGCCTTAGTGCCGCCCCGCTTTGAACGATCGGTCCTCAGAAAGCTGCTTGCACCTTTCGATTATGTGTGCCACAATACGGCACAGCGTGCAGCTATATGGAACACCATAGCACGTGCGATTTGTGGTCGCAAGGGACTCAAAAATGAACAGCCTTCTTAAAAGCATCGAAATCATTGAAAAGGTCGCGCAGCATCAGCCGATCGGCGTCAGCGAACTTTCAAAGATGTTGAAGATGCC
>JBQCDS010000241.1:0-7958 GCA_051961035.1 Trinickia sp.
GCATGGTGCAAAGCGCAGTTCAAGCGCTGCTCAGCATCGCCGTGGCGAAGTGTGCGCGGCAAACAGGCGTTTCGCTGCGGATGCGGCGCCGCCGAGGCCGCACGCGCCGCCCCGGCCATCAATCCCAAGCGTTTATTGATTGCCCAATTCGTCGCCCATTTCCTTCGCGCGCGCATCGGCGGCGAGTACGCCTTTCACGATGGCTTCCTTGATGCCTTGCGCGTCGAACGCGGCGAGCGCCGCCGCCGTCGTGCCGCCCTTGGACGTTACGCGTTCGCGCAAGACCGAAGCGCTTTCGTCCGATTGCGCGGCCAATTGCGCCGCGCCCGCGAACGTGCCCAGCGCAAGCGCGCGGCCTTCCTCGTCAGTGAGGCCGAGCCGGCGAGCGGCTTCTTGCATCGCTTCGATGAAGTAGAAGATATAGGCGGGACCGCTGCCTGAAATCGCCGTGACGGCGTCGATCTTCGCTTCGTCGTCGAACCAAACCGTCGTGCCGACGGCGCCCAGCACTTCAGACGCAAGCGAGCGGCCGGTTTCGTCCACACCCGCCAGGGCGACGAGCCCCGTGACACCTTGGCCGATCAGCGCGGGGGTATTCGGCATTGCGCGCACGACGCGCGTGTAGCCGCCGAGCCAGCGCGACAAATCGACACCGCGAATGCCGGCGGCGATGCTGACGACGAGCTGAGTGGACAGATGCGGCGCGAGCGATGCCGATACGGCCTTCAACACCTGTGGCTTCACGGCGAGCACGACGGCATCGTAGCCGCGCAGCGCTTCGTCGGCCGCCGCTGCCGTTGCGATGCCGAACTGCGCATGCGTGCGAGCGCGGGCCTCTTCGTTGACGTCGATGGCGTAGAGGCTAGCGGGTGCGACACCGCGCTTGATCAAGCCGCCGATCAGTGCCGCGGCCATATTGCCGCCGCCGATGAATGCGATCTTCATAGTGAGCCTGGGAGTGTGAGCAGCGGCTGATTATAGACCGCTGCCCGATCGGGTTCATTCGGGTGCAACCCGAACGGTGCAACCGGTTTGCGCCGTGTGCGGGGATTACTGCGCGTAATCGCGCTTGCCGAAGATCGCTGTGCCGATGCGTACGATCGTCGCTCCTTCGAGAACCGCCGCCTCGAGATCGCTCGACATGCCTATCGACATCGTATCGAGCCCAAGCCCTTCGGCAACGAGCGCGTCGAACAGCGTTCGCAAGATGCGGTGAGGAGCGCGTTGCGCCGGGAGCGTATCGGCCGGTTCCGGAATCGACATGAGACCGCGCAGCCGCAGTCGCGGCAGCGCCGCGATCGCACGGGCAAGGGCGGGGACGTCCGCCGGCGCCGCGCCGCTCTTCGATGCTTCGCCGCTCACGTTGACCTGCAAGCACACGTTGAGCGGCGGCAGTGCGGCAGGGCGCTGCTCGGACAATCGCTGCGCGATCTTCAGCCGATCGACGGAATGGACCCAGTCGAAGTGCTCGGCCACGGGGCGGGTCTTGTTCGACTGCAGCGGCCCAATGAAATGCCATTCGATCTGCGCGCGCAGATCAGTGAGCGCTTCGATTTTTGCGAGCGACTCCTGCACGTAGTTTTCGCCGAAGGCGCGCTGGCCGGCGACGAAGGCTGCACGGATGTCTTCGGCGGGGAAGGTCTTCGAGACGGCGAGCAGGCGAACCGAGCTGGGCGCGCGCTCGGCCGCGAGCGCCGCGCGTTCGATACGCGCGTGGACAGCGTGCAGGTGATCGGCGATAGGGGACATGGGTCTTATCCGAGCGAGGGCGTGGCCAAGCGTCGTAGCCTACCCATAAATCAAATGCTCGACCAGTTCCACCCAATGGGCAACGGGCATCGACGTGCCGCTTTGCAGGTGAGCGATGCACCCGACATTGGCCGAGACGATCATCTGAGGCTCCAGCGCTTCCAGGTTTTTTACTTTGCGATCGCGCAGCGTATAGGACATCGCCGGCTGCGTGACCGAATAGGTGCCCGCCGATCCGCAGCACAAATGGCTATCGGCCGGTAGGCGCACTTCGATCCCGAGCGAGCCGAGCAGCCGCTCGACATCGCCGCGAATCTGTTGTCCATGCTGGAGCGTGCACGGCGGATGAAAGGCGACTGTGTGCACGCCACGCCGACGCGCGAGCGCGATCAATTCCGCTTCGAAGCCGCCAAGCACCTGCACCACGTCGCGCGAAAGATCGGTAATGCGCTGGGCCTTGCTCGCGTAGGCTGGATCGTTGCGCAAGAGATGGGCGTACTCCTGCACCGTCGCGCCGCAACCCGACGCGTTGATGACGATCGCTTCGACGCCCGCTTCGACATGCGGCCACCACGCGTCGATGTTGCGCCGTATGTCGTCGAGCGCTTCTTCGCGGTAGCCGAGATGCAGGCGGATGGCGCCGCAGCAGCCGGCCTCGGGCTCGATCACCGTCTCGATGCCGAGCGCGCGCAAGACGCGCGCCGTCGCGATATTGATGTTCGGCAGCATGGCCGGTTGCACGCAGCCCGCGAGCAGCAACATGCGGCGCGTCGCGACGGGCGGATTGGCCTCGGTGGCGCCCGCGACGGGCGCGGGCTTCGACGGCCATTCGAGCAGGCGCTGGCGCGGCGGAACCTTGTCGCGTAGCCGGCGCGGCAGGAACGGCCGGACGAGCTGTCCGAGCCGCATGGCCGGCGTGAAAACGGCACTGTTCGGCAGCACGGTCGCAAGGACTCGGCGAAGCAGCTGCTGACGAAACGGCCGAGGCACTTTTTCCTCGACTTGCTGACGCCCGATCTCGACGAGCCGCCCGTATTGCACGCCCGACGGACACGTCGTCTCGCAACTGCGGCAAGTCAGGCATCGGTCCAGATGCAATTGCGTGCTGCGCGTCACGCTGCCGCCTTCGAGCATCTGCTTGATCAGATAGATGCGTCCGCGCGGACCGTCGAGTTCGTCGCCCAGCAGTTGGTAAGTGGGGCAGGTAGCCGTGCAAAACCCGCAATGCACGCACTTGCGCAAGATCGCATCGGCCTCTTCGCCGTCGGCCGTATTGCGGATGAAATCTGCGAGCTGAGTTTGCATCGCGTCGCCCCTATCTCTTGCCCCGTCGAGCCATACTTGAGTGCACTGCGCTTGTTCTTGACATCGATGCCGGCATCAGAAATCGGGATACATGCGTGCGCGGTTGAAAATGCGCGCTGGATCGAAAGCCGCCTTCAAACCGCGATGGATCTTCATGAGCGGCATCGGCAATTGCGTGAAGACGCCGACGCTGCGGTCGAAACCGCGGCCCCCGCGGAAGATGGTCGCGTGGCCGCCTGCTTGTTTCGCGCTGATGCGCACCGTTTGCGCATCGGTATCGGTGATCCACCAACGCTGGGCGCCACCCCATTCCATCAACTGAGCGCCCGGTAGCTGCAGCGGCTCCGTGATCGAAGGTAAAGCCAGGCGCCATAGCGCCGCATCGGGCGGAATCGAGGCGAAAAAGGGATCGGTCTGTTCGCGCAGCCCCTCCCAAAAACGCTCGGCTTCCACGGCGTCGACGACTTCGCCGCCGATCATGTTGCGCGCGGCTTTGACCGCGCTTTCGGCGCCCGACAAACGAACGGCGAGCGTTCCGTTGCGCCACGCGCTGGCGGTGATCGGCAGCGGCCGGCCGCCCCATTCGTTGAGCTTGCGCACGGCGTCGGTGCCGTTCATGTCGAATTTGAGCGTGGCTTCGACGGCGGGGCGAGGCATCACCTTGATCGATAAATCGAGCATCAGCCCAAGCGTGCCGAGCGAGCCGGCCATGAGGCGCGCGACGTCGTAGCCCGCGACGTTCTTGACGACTTGGCCACCGAAGCGCAGCACTTCGCCCGCGCCGTTCATCATCGTGACGCCGAGGACGAAATCGCGCGCCGCCCCCGCTTGTGTCCGGCGCGGCCCCGAAATGCCGGCCGCGATGCAGCCGCCGAGCGTCGCGGCGCGACCGAAGTGGGGCGGCTCGAAGGCCAGCATTTGATCGTGCTCCGCGAGCACCGCTTCGAGCTCCGCGAGCGGCGTACCGCAGCGGGCCGTGACGACGAGTTCCGCCGGATCGTAGGCGATGACGCCCCGGTACGCGCGGGTATCGAGGATCTCGCCTTGTAGCTGCTGGCCGTACCAATCTTTGGTGCCGGCACCGCGCAATCGCAGTGGGCGTGCCTCGGCCGTGGCCTGTCCGATCCGTTCGGACCAGTAGGTCACGATGTCCTCTCCCTGCATGGCTTCCCGCTTCGTAGTGTCGTTCATCCGGTGAGCCGGCAGTCATGCCGTGGTTGCATCCGTCCCAGATTGTACCGGCCGAGCGTGGTGAGACAAGCCTGCGCGGATGCGCCTAGGGTAATCCCGCGTGCAGCGCGAACGTCGCGGCCCGTCCGGCGGTGCGTTCTGCCGCGTCTCAAAAGCGCGGCAACTCCGGATGCGGCAGCAGGCCGCCGCGCACGTGCATCTTGCCGTACTCGGCGCAGCGCGCACGCGTGGGAATGCCCTTCGTCGGGTTGAGCAACTCCGCCGGATCGAACGCGCGCTTGACCGCGAAAAACGCGTCGCGTTCGGCAGGCGAAAACTGGACGCACATGGAGTTGATTTTCTCGATGCCGACGCCGTGTTCGCCCGTGATCGTGCCGCCGAACTCGACGCACGCTTCGAGGATCTCGGCACCGAATTCCTCGGCGCGCCGCAGCTCGTCCGGGTCGTTGCCGTCGAACAGGATCAGCGGATGCATGTTCCCGTCGCCCGCATGAAAGACGTTGATGCAGCGCAGCCCGTATTTGCCTTCCATGGTTTCGATCCGCGCGAGCAGGGGGCCGATGCTGCGGCGTGGGACCGTGCCGTCCATGCAGTAGTAATCGGGGGAGATGCGGCCCGCTGCCGGAAACGCGTTTTTTCGCCCAGACCAAAAACGCAGCCGTTCGGCTTCGGTGCGCGAGATCTGCAAGCGCGTTGCTCCGTGCTCGCGCAGCACGGCCGTCATGCGAACGATTTCATCGGCGACTTCCTCGGGTGTTCCGTCCGATTCGCAAAGCAAGATGGCGGCGCAATCGAGGTCGTAGCCCGCGCCGACGAACGCCTCGACGGCGCGGGTAGCCGGTTTGTCCATCATTTCGAGGCCGGCCGGAATGATGCCGGACGCGATGATCGCGGCCACGGCCTCCCCACCTTTGACGACATCGTCGAAACTCGCCATGACGACCTGAGCCGTTTGCGGCTTCGGCACGAGCTTGACCGTCACCTCGGTCACGACGGCGAACATCCCTTCGCTGCCGATCATGACCGCGAGCAAGTCCAGCCCCGGCGCATCGGGCGCGAGCGAGCCGAACTCGACGATTTCGCCGTCCATCGTCACCGCGCGCACGCGCAGCACATTGTGCACGGTCAAGCCGTACTTCAAGCAATGCACGCCGCCCGAATTCTCGCTGACATTGCCGCCGATCGTGCAAGCGATTTGCGACGAGGGATCGGGCGCATAGTAGAGCCCGTAAGGCGCGGCGGCCTCCGACACGACGATGTTGCGCACGCCCGGCTGAACGGTGGCTGTGCGCGCGTAAGGATCGACTTCGACGATCTTCGTGAAGCGCGAGAGCGAAAGAACGACGCCGTGCGCGATCGGCAAGGCGCCTCCCGAAAGGCCCGTGCCGGCGCCGCGCGGCACGACAGGCACCCCGAGCCGCTGGCAGATCTGCAAGACACGCTGCACTTGCGCCTCGGTTTCGGGCAAAGCGACGGCAAGCGGCAATTGACGATAGACGCTTAAGCCATCGCATTCGTACGGCGCGGTGTCTTCATCGCGATGGAGCAGGCAGTGCGCGGGCAACGTGGCCATCAGCGCTTGCACGACTTCGCGCTGGCGTTCGGCGCGCGCTTCGGCTGCCGGGACAGGAACGGCTTCCATAAGCTTCCCCCGTTGGCCGGTTCAGGCCGTGTAAGAAAAGATCTTGCCCGGGTTCATCACGTTGCGCGGATCGAACGCCTGTTTGACCGCGCGCATCGCGTCGACGGCCTCCGGGCCGTGTTCCTCGAGCAGAAAGTCCATTTTGTGAAGGCCGATGCCGTGCTCGCCCGTGCACGTGCCCCCCATACCGAGCGCCCGCGCCACGACGCGCCGATTCAACCGCTCCGCTTCCGCCAACTCTTCGGGCTTATCGGGATCGATCAGCATGGCGACGTGGAAGTTGCCGTCGCCGACATGCCCGACGATCGGGCACGGCAGCGGCGAGCCGAGCAGATCTTGCTCGGTTTCGACGACGCAATCGGCCAGCCGCGAGATCGGCACGCAGACATCCGTGGTGACCGCTCGACAGCCGGGCTTCAATTGCAGCATCGCGAAAAATGCCGTGTGCCGCGCGTTCCAAAGGCGGCTGCGCTCCTCGGGCCGCGTGGCCCAGGCAAAGCCGCTGCCGCCGTGCTCGCCGACGAGGCTTTCGACGCGCTCGGCTTGTTCCTTGACGCCCGCCTCGGTGCCGTGAAATTCGAAGAAGAGCGTGGGCGATTCGGGCAGCGTGAGATTCGAATGCCGATTGATGGCGCGCACGGCGAGCGTATCGACGAACTCGACGCGCGCGACGGGCACGCCGAGTTGAAGGGTTTCGATGACGGTGCGCACGGCCTCGCCCATCGACGGGAACGCGCACACGGCGGCCGAGACGGCCTCCGGCTGCGGATAGAGCCGGACGGTCACTTCGGTAATGATGCCGAGCGTGCCCTCCGAGCCGACGAAGAGCCGCGTGAGGTCATAGCCGGCCGACGATTTACGGGCGCGCGTACCCGTCTTGATGATGCGGCCGTCGGCAAGCACGACGGTGAGCCCGAGTACGTTCTCGCGCATCGTGCCGTAGCGCACGGCGTTCGTACCGGAGGCGCGCGTGGCCGCCATGCCGCCGAGGCTTGCATCGGCACCGGGATCGATCGGAAAGAAGAGCCCCGTATCGCGCAGCGCTTCGTTGAGCGTCTTGCGCGAGACGCCGGCCTGCACGGTGGCCGTCATGTCCTCCGCCGCGACCGAGACAATGCGGTTCATGCCCGATAAGTCGATGCTGACTCCGCCTTCCACGGCAAGCAATTGCCCCTCGAGCGAGGAGCCGTTGCCGTAAGGGATGATCGGCACCTCGTGGCGAGCGCACAGTTCGACGACCGCTCGCACGTCCTCCGTACTTTGCGCGAAGACAACGGCATCGGGCAGTTGCGGATCGAACGGCGATTCGTCGCGGCCGTGGTGCGTGCGGATGGCGTCCGATGTCGATACGCGCTCGCCGAATTGGGCTTGCAGGGCGGATAGCAGATCGGCCGGGAACGGGCGGCGCGGGCGCAGGGCGACCGGGTGCAAGGGGTGATTCACGAAGAGGTGTCTCCTGGCGCGCCCATGGCGAGCATGAGGTGCGGCGCGTGCGTGCAATGGAACGGGCGTTTACCGCGCGTGCGCCCGCTGGGATTCAGCGTTCAGTTCAAAGGTTCAAAGGTTCAAAGGTTGGATCATTCTACGCCCATCGCCGGGCCGCCAGAATCGGCCGAAAGGCCTATGCGAGCGCCCGCTCGGCTTAGCTGCCTGGGCGCCTATAATCGGTGGCTTCCGATTTGTCGGGCGTGCGTGAGCACCCCGGCGAACACCCCGCACCGATGTTTCAAAGGAGTGACGACCATGGGCCACCGCTTGAGCAAGATTGCGACGCGCACGGGCGACGACGGCACGACAGGCCTCGGCGACGGCAGCCGCGTGCGCAAGGATCACGTGCGGATCGTAGCGATGGGCGATGTCGACGAACTGAACTCGCAGATCGGCGTGCTGCTCGCGGAGCCCCTGCCGCCCGATGTCGCCCAAGCGCTGACGGCGATTCAACATGATTTGTTCGATCTCGGCGGCGAGATCTGCATACCGGGCAATATGGTGATAGGCGACGCGCACCTCGCGCGGCTCGACGGGTGGCTCGCGCACTACAACGCCGGTTTGCCGCCGCTCAAGGAATTCA
>JBQCDS010000242.1:0-9401 GCA_051961035.1 Trinickia sp.
CTCGAAGTCCATGCCCTTTTCGAACAACACCAGCCGGCAACGCTGGGAAAACGGGCAAGTTGTGCCGGAATACAAAACCATCATGTCTAAAGTTTCCTCAAAAAGCTGAAGGGCCAGCGCGCCGGAGAAACCTCCCTTGCGCCGGCCCCACACCGTGTTACGGCGTGTTTATTTGACGTCTTTCCAATACGCCGCATTGAGCCGCCAGGCGAAAAACGTCAGGACGCCCAGGAAGATCAGCACGAACACGCCAAGCTGCCGGCGCGTCTGCTGGGTCGGCTCGGACATCCAAGTCAGGTACGCAACCAAGTCCGCCACGGCAGAATCATAATCTACCCGCGACATCGTCCCCGGTTTTACGCTTTCGAAGCGCTCGAACTGATGCGTCTTCTCCCCCGTTTCTGGATCCGTCATGTCCGTGAATTTGGCTGTCTGTACACCCTGCAATTGCCACAACACGTTCGGCATGCCGACGTTGGGGAACACCATATTGTTCCACCCCGTCGGCCGCGTATCGTCGCGGTAGAAGCTGCGCAAATACGTGTACAGCCAGTCGCTGCCGCGCGCCCTCGCCTCCACCGACAAATCGGGCGGCGTCACGCCGAACCACGCCTTCGCGTCGGCCGGGCGCATCGCCACCGTCATCGGGTTGCCCACTTTGTCGGTCGTGAACAGCAGGTTCTGCTCGATCTCCTTCTGGGAAATGCCGATCTGCTCGAGCGCGCTGTAACGCATGAGGTTCGCGCTGTGGCAATTCAAGCAGTAGTTTACAAACAATTGGGCGCCATGCTGCAACGATGCGATGTCATGCGTGTTATTCGGCGCACGATCCAGCGGAAAACCCTCGTCCGCATGAACCGGCCCCATCGCCACCGCCATCGTCAGCACCACGCTCGCGCCGCCGATGCGAGCGAGCTTATTCAGCCAAGTACTCAGCCATGTCTTCATCACGTGTTGTCCTCGCTCGCGGTTAATGGGGCTTGTACCGGACACGCTCGGGCGGCTGCTTGAACGTACCCAGCCGAGTCCAGAACGGCATGCCCAAGAAGAACGCGAAATAGATCAGCGCGCAGATCTGGGCGATCAACGTCGCCGCCGGCGAAGGCGGCTTCGTCCCCAAAAACGCCAGCGTCAGGAACGCCAGCACGAAGATCGCGTACAACACCTTGTGGAAGAACGGCCGATAGCGAATCGACTTCACCGGGCTCCGGTCCAGCCACGGTAGGAAGAAGAGGGAAATCACCGCCGAGCCCATCACCACGACGCCCCAAAACTTCGCCTCGGTGAAAGCCATGAAGACGATGAGAAGCGCCGCCAACACCGGCAAGCCGATACGCCACTTCCCACGCGCGCGGAAGAGCGCAAGCAGCCCCAGCAGGCCGACGACGATCATCAGCACGATCTTGAAGGGGTCCGTCGTCGCGCGCAGCATTGCGTAAAACGCCGTGAAGTACCAGACCGGCGCGATTTCGGCCGGCGTTTGCAGCGGGTTCGCCGGAATGAAATTGTTCGCTTCGAGGAAGTAGCCGCCCATCTCCGGCGCGAAGAACAGAATCGCCGCGAAAACCATCAAGAACACGCACACGCCGAAGAAATCGTGCACCGAGTAGTACGGGTGGAACGGGATGCCGTCGAGCGGCTTGCCGTTCGCATCCTTCTTGGCCTTGATTTCGATGCCGTCGGGGTTGTTCGAACCCACTTCGTGCAGCGCGACGATATGCACGAACACGAGCCCGAGCAGCACCAGCGGAATGGCGATCACATGAAACGCGAAGAAGCGATTGAGCGTGATGTCGGAGACGACGTAATCGCCACGGATCCACAGCGAGAGATCGGGGCCGACGAAGGGAATCGCCGAGAACAAGTTCACGATCACCTGCGCGCCCCAGTACGACATTTGGCCCCAGGGCAGGAGGTAGCCGAAGAACGCTTCGGCCATCAGGCACAGAAAGATCGCGCAGCCGAAGATCCACACGAGTTCACGCGGCTTGCGGTACGAGCCGTACATGAGGCCGCGGAACATGTGCAGATACACGACGACGAAGAACATCGACGCGCCCGTCGAATGCATGTAGCGGATCAGCCAGCCCCACGGCACTTCGCGCATGATGTACTCGACCGACGCGAATGCGAGCTGCGAATCGGGCTTGTAGTTCATCGTCAGGAAGATGCCCGTGACGATCTGGTTCACGAGCACGAGCAGCGCGAGCGAACCGAAGAAGTACCAGAAGTTGAAGTTTTTCGGCGCGTAGTATTCGGATAGATGCGCCTTCCATGTCGACGTCATCGGGAACCGCCGGTCGATCCAGCCGGTCAGCCCTGTCCCTTCTACCAGCTTTTCCGTAGTCGCCATTTACGCCTCTCCTTCTTCGTCTTTGCCGATCACGATCGTCGTCGCCGACGTGAACATGTAGCGGGGAACGTCGAGGATCTGCGGCGCGGGTTTGTCCTTGAAGACGCGGCCGTCCAGATCGTAGGTGGAGCCGTGGCACGGGCACAGGAAACCGCCGGGCCAGTTGTCGGGCAGATTGGCTTGCGGGCCGGGAGTGAAACGAGGGGTGGGGGTGCAGCCCAGGTGCGTGCAAACCGCCACGACGACGAGAATGTTCTGATGATCCTTGCGCGACCGGTACTCGTTTTGCGCGTACGTCGGCATCGGCATCGAGAACGGGTTTTTCGAATTCGGATCGACGACGTCAGGATCGGCCTTCTTGACGTCTGCCAGCATCTCCGGCGTGCGGTTGAGAATCCAGACCGGCTTGCCGCGCCAGGCCACGGTCATCAACTGGCCAGGCTGCAAACCGCTGATATCGACTTCGACCGGCGCGCCGGCCGCCTTTGCCTTCGCCGATGGCTCTAAGGAGTCCACAAAAGGTATTACGGCGGCAACTGCTCCACAGCCGCCTACTGCGGTCGTCGTAATCAGCCAAGTACGGCGGCTGCTGTCGACGCGTTCCTCTTCTTTATCTCGCATCACACGCCCCACTTCTAAGTTGGATTTTTCCGTCACCGCTTTTGCTGCCGCCGCTAGTTTGCGCGACTGGAGTCGGCATTTACAAGAGCCGTTCGAGAAAAACCGCCCGAAGCATTGATTCTTAAGGGTTTTCCCCCATCGAATAGGCGCGCGTTTTCAACTTCTTCTCGTTAAGTATTTCCTTTATCGGCATGTTTATTGCGAGGCCGTGATTCGCGGGCACGGCCGCAGCGCTCTCAATCGCCGTGCAATACGCTAAATTGCGGCACTGCGTCAAACCGGGTTGTCGATATCGATAAATAGATGCTCGATGTCGAAGCGCACCGACAGGTGAGCGCCGAGCGCCTGCACGCCGTAACGCTCGGTGGCATGATGCCCGGCGGCAAGATAGGCGACGCCGCTTTCATTCGCGATGTGCGTGGTCTGCTCGGAGATCTCGCCCGACAGATAGACGTCCGCGCCGGCGTCGATGGCCGCTTCGAAGTAGTGTTGCGCCCCGCCCGTGCACCAGGCGATGCGGCGCAGTTCGGCATCGGCGTCGCCGATCAAGAGCGGCTCGCGCCCCAGCGTCTGCTCGACCTGGGCCGCAAAGTGCGCCAGCGTGATGGGCATCGGCAGCGTCGTCATCCAACCAAGGGAATCAGCGCCGAACCGGGCGTCGCCGATCAGCCCGAGCCGCGCGCCAAGTTGCGCGTTGTTGCCGAATTCGGGGTGGTCGTCGAGCGGCAGGTGATAGGCGAACAAGTTGATGTCGTTGTCCATCAGCTGCTTGATCCGCCGGTATTTGCGGCCCGTGACTTGCGGCGCTTCGTTGCGCCAGAAGTAACCGTGGTGGACGAGCACGGCGTCGGCGCCCCATTCTGTCGCCGCTTCGAGAAACGCGAGCGAAGCGGTGACGCCCGTCGCGATCTTGCCGATGCGCCGCCGGCCCTCTACTTGCAGGCCGTTCGGGCTGTAATCCTTGAAACGACCGATGTCGAGCATGTCGTTCAAGTACAATTCAAGTTCGATCCGATCCATAGAAACCTCGATTCTTCAAATGCTTAGACGCTTCTGGTTGCTCTTCGCCCAAGCGGTGACCGTGCTGCTCGCGCTCTTGTTCATCGTGGTCACGCTCAAGCCGCAATGGCTACAGCACCAGGGGCAATTCGGCAAACAGCTGGCTTCTCCGATCGTCGCGCTACGCGAAGTGGCGCCGGGATCTGGTTCGGGGCCGGCCATGACCTCGTATGCCGACGCCGCTCAAAAAGCCATGCCGGCGGTCGTCAACGTTTTTTCAGGCAAGGCCGGATCGGCGCCGCCCAATCCACACGCGAAGGATCCGCTGTTTCGCTACTTCTTCGGCAATCCCAAGAATCAACAACAACAGCAGCAACGGCCCGAGGATGAAACGGCCACGAACTTGGGCTCGGGCGTGATCGTCAGCCAGGAAGGCTACATTCTAACGAACGAACACGTCGTGGACGGGGCGGACGAAATCGAAGTCGCGCTCGCCGACGGCCGTCGCACGAACGCGAAGGTGATCGGCGTCGATCCCGAGACCGACCTGGCGGTGCTCAAGATCAATATGACCAACCTGCCCACCATCACGTTGGGCCGCATGGATCAGGTGCGCGTGGGCGACGTCGTGCTGGCCATCGGCAACCCGTTCGGCGTGGGGCAAACGGTCACGATGGGGATCATCAGCGCGCTCGGGCGCAATCACCTCGGCATCAATACATTCGAGAACTTCATCCAAACCGACGCACCGATCAACCCCGGCAATTCGGGCGGCGCACTCATCGACGCTCACGGAAACTTGCTCGGTATCAATACGGCGATTTACTCGCGCTCGGGCGGCTCGCTCGGCATCGGCTTTGCGATCCCCGTTTCCACCGCGCGCAGCGTGCTCGAAAGCATCATCACGACGGGTTCCGTCACGCGCGGGTGGATCGGCGTCGAACCGCAGGACGTCACACCGGCGATCGCCGAATCGTTCGGGCTCGAGCAGCGTGGCACGATCGTCGCGGGCGTCCTGCAAGGCGGCCCGGCGGACAAGGCCGGCATCAAGCCGGGCGATGTCCTACTGGAAGTGAACGGACAGAACATCACCGATACCACGCGGCTGCTGAATGTGATCGCGCAGATCAAGCCGGGCACTCAGGCCAACGTCAAGCTCATGCGTAAGAAAAAGGAGATGAACGTCGTCATCGTGATCGGTAAGCGCCCGCCGCCGCCGAAACAGACCGACAACAACCAGGGCGACGACGACTCACAGCAGGAAGAATGAGGGGCCCGCCTAGCGCAGCCCGCGTTAGAGGCGCCCCGCCTAAGACGTCCCGCGTTAAGGGGGCCCGTCTAAGGGCGGCTAGCAGGCCCGCCGCACGTCGATCGACGGAGCGTGCCGCCCCGCGCCTCAACTGGCCGCGCCTTCTTCCTCGGTGACCGTCCGGTCCTTGCCGACGATCAGCCGCGCCGCGAGGATCCCCGCTTCGTAGAGAATGATCAGGGGCAATGCGAGAATCAACTGCGAAAAGACGTCTGGCGGCGTGACGACGGCGGCTACGATGAACGCGCCCACCACCACGTAAGGCCGAACGCTGCGCAGCTTCTTGAGCGTGACCACGCCCATGCGCACGAGCAACACGACGATGATCGGTACTTCGAACGTCACGCCGAAGGCCAAGAACATCGATAAAACGAAGCTCAGGTAATTGTCGATATCGGTCGACATCTGCACATTCAGCGGCGCGTTGTAATGCGCCATGACGCGAAAGATCGTCGGAAATACGACGAAATACGCGAACGACATCCCGCATAGGAACAAGAGATAGCTGCTTCCGACGAGCGGCGCGACGAGCTTCTTCTCGTGCTGGTAGAGCCCCGGCGCCACGAACGCCCAGATCTGATAGAGCACGAACGGCAGCGCGATGACGAGCGCAACGAGCATCGTCACCTTCACCGGTACGAAGAACGAACCCGTGACGTCCGTCACGATCATGCGGCCGCCCTTGGGCAGGTTTTCCATCAGCGGGCGCGCAAGCAGCCGGAAGATATCCGTCGCCCAATAGACAAGCCCGAGAAAGACGATGATGACGGCGCTGCCGGCTTTGATGATGCGGTCGCGCAACTCGACGAGGTGCGAGATGAACGACTCTTCCGCGCCTTCGTCCTGCTTTTTCTGGGGGTCGCTCACACCGGCCCTCTTAATGAGATCGACGCTCGGGGCGTCGAAAGATCGGAATGGGGAAGCCGTCGATGGTCAGCGAGCACAGCATTGATATCGGCGGCGTCAAAGAAAGCGGCGCGGCTTACGCAGGCTCGCGGGCGTATGGCGGGCCACGCGCGCGGCACCCGATTGCACGTGCGTGCGCCGAGCCACTGCACGCTTATACCAGACGGGTTCGGCCGAACGCTTGGTGCGCCAGTTCACGCGCTTGGTCATAGGCGGCGCCGTGGTGCGCCAGGGGAATCCACTATCCGCCGACATGCCCGCATCGCCCATCGCCGCGTCTTCGGCGGCCGCGCCGTCGGCGATGCTCGCGGACGCAGACGCCCCGCCACGAAACGCCTCGTTCAAATCCGTTTCGTGCTTGCGCAGGTTGTCGTGAATGGAGTTTTCGACGTTGCGCGCGGCCGATTCGAAATCGGTTTTCATTTGGCGCAGTGCGTCGAGTTCGATTTCGCGCGTCACTTCCGCCTTCACGTCGTTGATGTACCGCTGGGCACGGCCGAACAACGCACCGGCCGTGCGCGCGACGCGCGGCAAGCGTTCAGGGCCGAGCACGACGAGCGCCACCACGCCGATCAGCGCCATCTTCGTCAGTCCGAGATCGAGCATGTAGGGGGCCTAGTCGTCCGTTTTCGGTTATCGGTTGCCCATTGTGGGTGGTGCGGTTGTGGCGATCGCGCCGTGCGCCGCGGCCCGCGCGGCGTTCGTTCAGCGGTAGTCGTTGGAACGCGATTTTTCCTTCGCCTCGACATCGATCGTATTCGAGCGCGGCAATTCGCGCCGCTCGGATTCGGCCTGCGCCGGCGAGGCCGGGGCATCGGCATCTTTCATGCCCTCTTTGAAGCCCTTGACCGCGCTACCCAAGTCGCTGCCGATGCTGCGCAGGCGTTTCGTGCCGAACACCAGCGCCACGATCAAAAGCACGATCAACCAGTGCCAAATGCTGAATGAACCCATGAAAATCTCCCAAACCTTGCCGCCGCATTCAGCGGCGGCCGAAATACCGGCCTTGCGACCGTAAACGGAGCACCGGCGCTCCTCGTCGATCGATGCGGTAGCAGAGCGCGCCGCGCCTTAGCCCATCCGCTTCCACGGACGCGGCCCGGCGAGGATGTGCGCGTGCAAGTGAAACACCTCTTGCCCGCCGCCCGGCCCCGTATTGATGACCGTACGGAACCCCGTGTCGCCGCCGGTGTACGCGCAGCCGAGTTCGTCGGCCAAGCGCGCCACCAAGACCATCATTTTACCAAGCAGCGGGGCATCGCTTTCGGTGCAATTGGACAGGGTTTCTACGTGTTGTCGAGGGATCACGAGGACATGCGTGTCGGCCGCCGGGTGAATGTCCTTGAACGCGACGAACGCGTCGTCTTCGTAAACTTTCGTGCTCGGAATCTCGCCCGAGGCGATCTTGCAGAAAAGGCAGTTGTCGTGACTCATGGTCTTCCTGATGGCGAAGCGAATGTCCGGCGTGCCTTCAAAACCACGCCCGCGGCTCGAGCGGCTTGTTCTCGTACAGGTACAGCCAGCCCTTCACGATACGGTACAGCATCCAAATCGATACGGCGGTCAGCACGGCAAAGCCGATGATGACGAAAACCAGCGCGGCCCCGACGATGTAGCCGACGAGACCGATCCAGAACGTGCGGATCAGCCATGTCACATGCGACTCGTAAGGCGTGCCCGCCGCATCGTCGCGCTTTAGATAGGCAATGATGACTGCGACGATGATCGAAATTCCGCCCGTGAACCAATGCAGCGCGAACAGCCCGTAAAGGATATGCGTGAGCGTGCGCATGTCGCGCCCGGCATCGGGCGTCCGGTAGGAAACAGGAGCGCCCGGCTCAGGGGTAATCGGCTGCTCTTTCATTTTCCCTCTCCCATGGAGGCCCGCTCGCGGTGCGGTGAGCAGCGGCCCGCGCGCGGGCCGCGTTCGCTCAGCCGCCGTTTTCCTCGCGCTCGCGGCGCTTGCGCATCGCCTTTTCCTCGATGCCCGACATGCCTTCGCGCCGCTCGAGTTCGGCGATGACATCCGCGGGGCTCAGATCGTAGTGTGACAGCATGACTAGGCAGTGAAACCAGAGATCGGCCACCTCGCCGACGAGTGCAGCCGGCGCCCCGCCTTGGCGCACGTCCTTGGCGGCGAGCACAACTTCCGTCGCCTCTTCGCCGATCTTCTTGAGCACGGCGTCGTCGCCCTTGTGAAACAGACGAGAGACGTATGAAACCTCCGGGTCGCCGCCCTTGCGGCCGTCGATCACGGCGGCCAAGCGCAGCAGCGTGTCTTGCGTCGACGGGCAAGCGGTGCTCGCCGTCGTTTGCGTGGTTTGATTCATCGATAGATCTGTTCAGGGTCTTTCAGCACGGGATCGACGGCCACCCAATCGCCCTCGTCCACCGTGCCTTCGAATTTCTGGAAAAAGCAGGAGTGCCGCCCCGTATGGCAAGCAATACCCGACACTTGCTCGATCTTGAGCAAGACGACGTCTTCGTCGCAATCGAGCCGCACTTCGCGCACGTGCTGCACGTGGCCGGACTCTTCGCCCTTGAACCACAAGCGCTGACGCGAGCGGGAGAAATAGACGGCACGGCCGGTCTCAATCGTCTTCGCCAGTGCCTCGCGGTTCATCCACGCGAACATGAGCACATCGCCCGTGGCCGCTTCCTGCGCGATAACCGGCACGAGCCCGTTCGCGTCCCATTGCACCTTGTCGAGCCAGGGTTGTTCAGCGGGGGCGGTCATGATTGCCTCACGGGGATGCCGCGCTCGGCCATGAAGCGCTTGGCTTCGCCGACCGTATGCTCGCCATAGTGGAAGATGCTCGCGGCCAGCACGGCGTCGGCGTGGCCGTCGAGAATGCCGTCGGCCAAATCTTTCAGCGAGCCGACGCCGCCCGACGCAATCACCGACACGGGCACGGCATCCGATACCGCGCGCGTCAGCGCCAGATCGAACCCGCTTTTCGTGCCGTCTCGATCCATGCTGGTCAGCAGAAGCTCGCCGGCGCCGTAATCGGCCATTTGCTTCGCCCACTGCACCGCGTCGAGTCCCGTTGCCTTGCGTCCGCCGTGCGTGAAGACCTCCCAGCGCGCGGGTTCGCCCTCGCCCGATACGCGCTTGGCATCGATGGCGACGACGATGCACTGCGAGCCGTATTTCGCCGCCGCCTCGCGCACGAGTTCGGGCCGCGCGACGGCCGACGAGTTCATGCTGATCTT
>JBQCDS010000243.1:0-5223 GCA_051961035.1 Trinickia sp.
CGACGCCGATCGCCTCGCGCACCGCGTGCTCTTGCATCACGAGCGAAGGATCGCGCTGAACGAGCAAGTGAATATCGTCGTCGTTCGTCAAATTGAGCCAGCCGGGCAAGGCGGCGATCAGCACGAGCGCAGCCAAGAACCAGGCTCGTCCGCCGTCGAGCGCCGCTTGCCAAAGGCGCAGGAGGCGCGCCGCGCCGTCGAACAGATACACCGGCGCACGGCGCGGTGGGCGATCGAGCAGCGCGGGCAAGAGCAGTGTCACCGCGAAAAACGCCGTCGCGATGCCGACCATCGCAAAGCAAGCGATTTGCTTGAGCGCCGGAAACGGCGCCCAGGCGAGAATGGCATAGCCGAGCAGGCTCGTTGCGAGCGCGACGATCAGCGCCGGGCGCACCTCGCGCAAGCCGCGCTGCGCGTCCCACCGTTCGCCCGCGCTTAAGTAGACGACGAAGTATTGAATGGAGTAATCGACCGCCTCGCCGATCAAGCTCGCGCCGAACACGAGCGTGAGCAGATGGAGCTGCCCGAATAGCGCCATCGTCGCCGCAAGCGCGCAGCCGATGCCGAGCGCCGTCGACAAAAAACCCAGGCCGATAAGGGTGGGCGAACGGAAGATCCACAGCATCAACAGCGCGATTCCGCATGCCGACCACACGCCGATGCGATGCACGTCGCCCTCCGACGCCCGGCGTGCGGCATCGGCGTAGAACACAGCACCGGTGCGCGCGATACGCACGTCCGGGAATGCCTGCGTCGATGCTCGCTCCGCGCTCGCCGTCGCTTCGCGAACGGCGTGCTGCACGGACGTTGCATAAGCGGAACCGGGCAGCGTGGCCGTCACGAGCACGCTCGTGGTCACCCCGCGATGGGCGACGAGCATGCCGTCTTCGATCGTCAGGTTCCCCGTCATGAGCGGCAATGCGCCGAGCCATCGGCTCAACCACCCGAACGGGTCGTCGGCGAGCGGCGCGTTGAGCCCGGCGCGCAACGGATCGAATAAGCGCTCGGCCAAGAGGTCCGGCAATGACGCCGAGCCCGAGGCCAATGCCGCGCGATCGGCAGCCGTGAGGAGCCCGAATCGATACGGCAGATAAAAGCGCGCGACTTGGGATACGTCGAACGGCGGCAGTTGCGCCACCACGCCTCGAAAGGCACCGCTTTGCGACAGCGATCCAGCAAGCGTTTTGGCCGCCGCTTTGGCATGCGCCGCATCGTCGCTCGTCACGAGATAGACGGCCCGATCGCCCATCGTCGCCGCAAGCGCATCGAGCGCGTGCTCGGCCACGGGATCGGCTTCCGTCTTCGGCAGCAAGGCCAGCAGATTCGTTTGCAGCGGCGGCGCTGCGGTGCGCTCACCCCATGCCGGCGCCGCAAAACGCCAGGCGCAGTAGACGAGCGCCACGCAAGCGAGGGCCAGCCATGCGAGCAGCGTGACGCGCCGTCTTTGCGCCACGATCGTGCGTGCCGCTTCCATCAGGGCGCTCCGAACGCGGCAAGTTCGGCAGGAGACAGCGCATCGATCCGCTCGCTGCCGGAGAAATCGATGCGTGTCGTATCGCCGTTGGCGGCGACGATCTCGAGCATCGTCAGAAAGGCGCCGCCTTCCATGCGCAGCGATTTGACGGCCTGCTCGAGCTGCGGCTGATTCGGCGTAAGGCGCAGACGCCAACGGGCCGTTGTGCCCTCGGCCGCCACATCGAACTGCGAATAGAGCGCCGATAAATCACCGCCCAGCATGGCACGCAGCATCTTCGACACGTGCGCGATACCGCCGCTTCCCGCGCCGCGCGTCGACCGGCGTCCATCTGCATCGATCGCCGTGACGTTGGCATTGCCGATCACGACCGTCATGTTGCGTGGCTTTTCCGTGTGCCAAATCACGCCGCGCTGAGGCGAGAACACGAGCGTGCCGGTGCTGACGAGCGGAGCCGACAACGCGCTGAGCGTCTGCGTCTGCCGAAACCGGGCGCGCACGCTGTCTTGATGGGCCAATTGAGCCGCAATACCGGAAACGAGCGTGGCATCCGCCGTCGCGGCGCTACCCGACGCCGCCTGAGCCGAGTGCCCGACCGGATCGGATGCCGATGCCGACGCCGATGCCGACGCCGAACAAGGCGCGACCCAAACGAGCGCCGCAGCGGCGCCAAGCACGAGCAGCGGACGGGCGACGAGCCGCCGAGGGATATGCATCATGAGCGCCCCAGCTTTTCAAACACGATCGGCGGCGAGACGAACTGCAGCTCGCGCGTCGCGGCGCAAATGGCCACTTGAATCGTATAACCCTTCGTCAAGCGCTCGCCCGAGGCGATATCGACGATCTCGTAGCCGATCTTCAGCCGGTTCTCGAACTCGAGCAGCTCCGTGCGCACATCGAGCGTCTGCCCGTACACGGCTGGGCGCACGTACTTCAGATGCGCCTCGACGATCGGCCAAAGATAGCCCGACGCCTGCATCGCGGGGTAGTCGTAGTCGAATACGCGCAGCAGCGCCGCACGTCCGATCTCGAAGTACTTCAGATAGTGTCCGTGCCAGCAGACATTCATCGCATCGACGTCGTGAAACGGCACTTCGACGCGTGCGCTGGCCGTGAGCGGTATCCGTGCTCTGTCCATTCAGCGCCCCGTCTCGGTGAATGCGCCGGGCGGGCATGCCTTGATGAGCGCGCCGCTCGCAATGCAGTGCGTCAACGCACGCAAGTCGCCCTCGAGTGGCCGATCTTCGCCGACGAACGGCGAGAGCGCGCTCACTTGCTCGACGAACGCCGCGAGCGGCGCGGTGAGCGACGCGCTCGGCGTGACGGAGAGCCGCAACCGCGCCGCTTGTACCGCCGCGAGGGTGTGCGCCGCGGCAACTTGCTCCGTCAACTCCAGCACGCGCAGGCAGTCGCGTGCCGCGATCGTGCCCATGCTGACCTTGTCTTGGTTGTGCGCTTCCGTCGAACGCGAGAACACGCTGGCCGGCATCGTCAACTTGAGTGCTTCGGCCGTCCAAGCCGACGACGAGATCTGCACCGCCTTGAATCCATGGCAAATCGGTGCGCGCGCCAAGCTCGCGCCCGACAGATTGCGCGGCAGGCCGTTGTTGAACTTGTCGTCGACGATGAGCGCGAACTGGCGATCCATCAGATCGGCCAGATTCGCGATGGCCGTTTTCAACGCATCCATCGCGAAAGCGATGTGGCCTCCGTAGAAGTTGCCGCCATGCAGCACCCGCTCGCCGTCCAAGTCGATGAGCGGATTGTCGTTCGCGCTATTCAGTTCGTTCTCGATGTCGCGTCGTATCCACGAGAGCGCATCTTGCGCCACGCCGATGACATGCGGCGCGCAGCGAATGGAGTAACGATCCTGCAACCGTTGTGCCGCCGCATCCTCGCGCCCCGTGAGATCGTCGCGAATCCATGATGCGGCTTGCGCCTGTCCCGCATGCGGTTTCACGTCGAAGATCGTGGCGTCGAAGTGCGCGGCCCGGCCGTCGAGCGCGACGGTGCACAGCGCCGTCAAGCGCGCCGCCAAGCGCGTCAATTGCGCCGCGCGGACGAATGCAAGACAGGCCAGGCCGGTCATTACGGCCGTGCCGTTCATCAGGGCGAGCCCCTCTTTCGGGGCAAGCTGCAACGGGACGCGGCCCAGTTCGGCCCACACGTGCGAAGCCGCACGCACCTGACCGCCGAACGCGACGTCCCGCTCGCCGACGAGGGCGGCGGCGACGTACGACAACGGCGTGAGATCGCCGCTCGCACCGACCGAGCCCTCGGCGGGAATGCGGGGCAAGATGTCGAAGTTGATGAGATCGGCCAACCGTTCGAGCAGAAGCACGCGCACCCCCGAATACCCATAGGCGAGCGAGTTCAGGCGCGCGGCGATCACGGCGCGCGTCTCGGCGGGATCGAGCAAGCGGCCCATGCCGCAGCCGTGATAGCGCGTCAACTGCAGCGGCAGCGCCTCCACGAGTTCCGGCGGCACGCTGACCACGCAGGCATCCCCATAGCCCGTATTGACGCCGTAGACCGTCGCGCCCGCATCCAGCCGGGCACGCAAGAACGCGGCGCCGCGCTCGATATGCGCGCGCCATGGCACGTCACCGTTCAGGGCCACGCCGCTTTGCGCGTTGGCGATTTCCGCGACTTCCTCGATCCTCAAGCGGCGGCCGCCGATCCGGACGGTGGCACCGGCCGCATGCGTTTCAGGCGCGGTGCGACGCGCGGTCAAATCATCTTCTGCCATGGCCTTCTCCACGCTCGCGCGCCCAGAAATCGAAAAAATTGAACCATTGGTACGGGGCCTTGCGGCAGTAGTGTTCGAGCCGCTGCGCGTAACGGTGCGCGTGCGCGGCGAGATGCGCCGCACGCTCCCGTCGCGGCAGTTCGATCCGCTCGGCGAACGGCTCGAAGTAGAGCCGGTGACCGCCTTGCTCTTTCAAGCAAAAAAACAAATAGACGGGACAGCCGAGCGCGTGCGCGAGCACATACGGCCCTTGCGCAAACGGCGCGGCGCAGCCCAGAAACGGCACATCGACCACGCGCCCCGCTTCGTGCGCGGGCACGCGATCGCCGACGATGACGAGCAGCTCCCCCGCATCGATGCGTTCCTGCATCAGCATCGCCGTCTCGGGACCGAAATCGGTGACTTCCAGCATTCGGCTCGCGAAGTCTCGATGCGCGCCGGCAAGCACGCTGTTGAAGCGCCGGGCGTGCCCCGTGTAGACGACGGCCGTCACCTTCACGCGCGCCCCTCGTACCGCCAAGGCGCGTGTCATTTCCAGATTGCCGAGGTGCGCGCCGATGACGAGCGCGCCCTTGCCGCTCGCGACGAGCGCCTCGAAGGCCGACGCATCGTCGAAGGCGATGTCGGCCTGCGCCACCCGGCCGCTCCAGGCGGCGAGCTTGTCGAGGCCCGCATCCGCGAAGGCGAACATGTGCCGATAGGCGGCACGCCAGCCGGGCGATGGCGTCGCTTCGGCCGGCGACGCCGCGCGCAAGCGCGCAAAGTAGCGCCGCGACTCGAGCCGCGCGGCGCGGCCCGTCAGCACGAAGTAGGCGACGATCGGATGGAGCCAAAGGCGCGTCGCGCGCATGCCCAGGAGCCGTTGGCTCAGCGCGAGCAAGCGCATGCCCGTGCGGCTGCCGCGTTCGGCAATGCGCCACCAGCGCCGCTGATTGCCGGCGGCGGCCGTCGGCGCCGGCTCACGCGGCAGCACTTTGCGCGCGAGCAGCACCGGCAGGCG
>JBQCDS010000244.1:0-3251 GCA_051961035.1 Trinickia sp.
GAGCACCCCTCATGCTTTATCTAGTCAGAATGGACGTGCGTTTGCCGCACGATATGCCGCAGGCGCAGGCCGAGGAAATCAAAGCACGCGAGAAAGCCTACTCGCAAGCGCTGCAACGAGAAGGGAAATGGCAACAGTTGCATCGTGTGGTGGGCGAGTACGCGAACTACAGCGTGTTCGATGTCGAATCGAACGACGAGCTGCATACGATTCTCTCGGGCTTGCCTTTATTTCCGTACATGACGATGCAAGTCACCGCGCTTGCGCAGCATCCTTCGTCCATTCGCTGAAAACGTCGGCTCAGGCGCTTTCCCTAATCACGAGCTCGAACCCGAGATCGATCGTCGGAGAAGCCACACGCTCTTGACGCATGATCGACAGCAGCAAGTGAGCGGCGGTGCGCCCCATTTCGGCGCGTGGTGTTCGCACGGTGGTCAAGCGCGGCACGCAGTCCGCGGCGCCGGCCAGGTCGTTGAAGCCGACGATCGCTACGTCTTCCGGCACGCGGATGTTCATGCGGCGTGCCTCGAATAGCGCGCCCTGCGCCAAGTCGTCGTTACCGAGGAAGATGCCGTCGACATCGGGGCGGCGCGTCATCATCTGCCGAAACAGCTCGCAGCCGAGCCCGATCGACGACGGCGCGGGTGTCAGAATCTCGAGATCGGGCTCATGCATTCCCGCACGCTGCAACACACGGCGAAAGCCCTCGCCCCGTTGCAGCATGCGCTGATCGAGCTGCGCGGCGATGAAGGCGTTTTTACGGCAGCCGCGCGCGATCAAATGCCGTGCGACGGCATCGCCCGCGTCATGCTGCGAGAAGCCGACGCAATAGACGTTCTGTGCGTTGGCAAGCTCCATGATGTGCACGCATGGAACGCCGCTCGCATCGATGAGGCGCCGCGCGGCCTCCGTCCTATCGAAGCCCGTCACGATCATTCCCATCGGCGGCGAGGTGAGGTAGCGACGCACGAGCTCTTCCTCCTCGTCGCGCAAGTAGTGCGAATTGCCGATCAGAATCTCGATGCCATGTGGCCGCAAGACCGTATGAATGGCTTCCACTACGTCGGTGAACACGTTGTTCGTCAGCGACGGAACGAGCACGGCCACGGTTTCGCTCTGAGCACTGGCCAATGCGCGGGCGGCCGAGTTCGTCACGTAGTTCAATTCGCGCGCCGCCTCCCGCACCCTTTCCACGTAGTGCGCTCCCACCGTGTTGAGCCCGCGCAGCGCGCGCGAGGCCGTGATGGTGCTGACGCCGGCGCGCTCGGCCACTTGCTCGAGCGTCGGGCGGCCAGTGCCGCGGGTTTTCCTGGGTGTCGGGTTCGTCATGGTTCAACTAGGATAGCGCTGTCTCAACCGTCGCTCAAACGCTCGCTATTGTATGCGAACGAGGCCGGTTGACAGAGCGAGGCGGTGGTAAACCGCCTTTCTCTCGATTACATGAGATAGCGCTATCTCTGCGAAAGAAAGGGAAACCGATGAGCCAGACGGGAACAGCAATCGTTGTCATGGGTGTCGCGGGCTGCGGGAAATCCAGTGTCGGTCATGCCCTGGCTGCGCGCCTGAGTGGACGCTTTATCGAAGGCGACGCGTTTCATGGCGCCGCCAACGTCGACAAAATGCGGCGCGGCATCGGCCTGGTCGACGCCGACCGCTGGCCGTGGCTCGACCGCTTGGCAGACGAATTGAAGGCGGCTTGCGAGCGCGGCGAACGCGTCGTATTGGCCTGTTCCGCCCTCAAGCGCCGCTATCGCGACCGCCTGCGGCTCGGCAGCCCATCGGCCGGATTCGTCTTTCTCAACCTATCTCCGGGCGAGGCGGCCAAGCGGGTGAGCGGGCGCAGCGGCCATTTCATGCCGGACTCGCTTGTCGCCAGCCAGTTCGCCGATCTGGAAGCGCCTGTTGCGGAGGCGCTGACGCTCACGGTCGATGCCACGTGGCCGCTCGACATGATTGTCGATCAGGCGCTGGCCTGGCACGCTCGCGCTTCGATCGAAGGGCGATCTTTTTCGATCGACGAAGACAGCGCTGTCTTGGGTCTCACTATGACCCGGTGCAATTCACAGATTCACGAAGCCAACCCACATTCTTGAGGAGACGATAAATGGCATCGACGGCAGGGCAACGTGTCGCGAAGCGGCGTTGGGTAATGGGGGTGTTGCTGGGCGTGGGCGTGCTCATCAATTACTTCGATCGGATCAACTTGTCCGTGGCGGCACCGCAGCTCAAGGCGGCATTCAATCTTTCTCCCGCCGAAATGGGGCTGTTGTTCAGCGCATTTTTTTGGCCCTATGCATTGCTGCAGGTGCCGGCGGGCATCGTGCTCGACCGTTTCGGCGTGACGCGTCTCGGCCGTTGGGGTGCATTCCTTTGGGCTGTAGCCTCGACGGTCACGGCCTTCGCTAGCGGCTTCGGCGGCATCTTCGCGGCGCGCGCGATGCTCGGCATTGCGGAAGCGCCTGGCTTTCCCGTCAGCGCCAAAGCGACCGGCTATTGGTTCCCACGCAAGGAGCGCGCGCTCGCAACCGCGATTTTCGACGCGGCCGCGAAGTTCTCCAATGTGATCGGCGTGCCGCTCGTCGCCGTGGTCGTCGTGGGGATGGGGTGGCGCTGGGGCTTCGGCGTGACGGCCGCGCTCAGCTTCGCGTACTTTGTCGCGTTCTTCCTCATCTACCGCGACCCGAGCCAGGATACGAAGCTCTCGGAGGCGGAGCGCCGTTATATCGTGGAGGGCGGGGCGACGCCTGAAGGCACGGCGAGCGCGAGTGTTTTCGCGATGCTCGGCTATCTGCTCAAGAAATCGAAAGTCTGGGGTCTCACGATCGGCTTCGCGGCGTACGGCTATTCGTTTTATCTGTTTCTCACGTGGTTGCCCGGCTATCTTGTGCAGACGATGCATATGAGCATCCTCAAATCGGCGGGGTTTGCCGCGATTCCATGGGCGGTCGCGACCGTTGCCGACCTCGTCGTGGGCGGCTGGTTGATCGATCACCTGATCGCGCGCGGCCGCGACGAAACGCGTGTGCGTAAAGCGGTGCTCGTGTGCGGCATGGTGCTCGGCCTCGCTGTGTTCGGCGCCACGCTCACGACCAATCCGCTGTGGGCGATCGTCTGGATCTCAATCGCGCTGGGCGGCCTGGCCGCAGCGGCACCGGTTGGCTGGTCGCTGCCCTCGCTGATCGCGCCGAAGGGCGGGGTGGGGACGATCGGCGGCATCATGAATTTCGTCAACAACTTGATGGGCGTCGCCG
>JBQCDS010000245.1:0-2262 GCA_051961035.1 Trinickia sp.
CAAGCCCGGATGCCCGTCGACGATGTCTTCTCTCAATTCACAACCGCCGCGCATGGGCCAAAACCTTCTCCATTGCGCGCTGAACGTCGAGCATGTCCGACGTCTCGGCAAGCAAGAATCGATGGGGTAACGCAATTGAGCGGCGCGCGAATTCCGTGGCAGCCGGCAATTCAAAGCGCTGCGGCCTGACCGCCTCGATGAATTCCGCATCAAGTGCAAAACGGCGGCGAGTTTCGGGCCGGTATAGCCGGGTGTCATTCAGTGACGCGTACATCGGCTTGCACGACAAGGACAGCTCCGCCGACAGCGCCTGCGCAAACCGCTGTACCGATGTATGAAGCAGCACTTCATCGGGCAGCGCAACGACATAGCAGTAGTAAGCGCGGGACGTAGTAGCGTCGGCGGTGGCCTGCGGCTCGCAACCCAACTGACGCAACAAATCGTCCAGATATTGCGCACTGCGACGCCTTGCTGCATTTTCGGCGTCGAGCTTTTCCAGTTGGGCGAGCAACACCGCTGCGTGGAACTCCGATAGGCAATAGTTGGAGCCCATCACTTCGGCCGTTTCGGACAGCTCCATCTGATCGATCGGTGGCGGCTCGCCGCTCAGAGTGCGGCCATCCGCTCGCAGATGCTCCAGTCGGCGCGCCAATTCGCCGTCATTCGTGATGACTGCACCGCCCTCGCCACTCGTCAGCAATTTGCTGTGCTGCATGCTGAATGTCCCGGCTCGGCCGAACGTGCCGACGTGCCGGCCGTCATAGTGAGCACCATGAGCTTGCGCGCAGTCTTCGATCAATGGCACCCCATGCCGCTGCGCGACGCGCAGCAGCCCATGCAGATCAGCCACAGCGGAACCTAGATGCACAACGGTAATCGCCCGACAGCGCGGCGTGATGGCATCTTCGAGCGCAGCCGGATCCAGGCAGCCGGTGCGCGGGTCGACGTCCGTCAGAACCGGCACCGCATTGACACCGAGCACGGCCGATGCCGATGCCACCCATGACACGGCCGGCACGATCACTTCGTCTCGGGCCCCAACCTCGCAGCCCTCCAGGGCCATCGTCAGGCTCGACGTGCCCGACGATGCCGGCACGCAATGCCGGGCACCGGTATAGCTGGCGTAGCCTCGCGCGAATTGCTGTTCGAACGACGGCGCCCCACGGTAAGGCCCGCTGACCGACCAACGCCCGCTGTCGAGGACGCTTTGCAGGTTGTCGACGGTACGAGCCGAGCTTATCGGCCAACCCGGCCATTTTCCCGAGCGGATAGGGCGTCCACCGTGAATGGCGAGATCCGAATAATGAGACATTGCATCACCTGAAAATGAGGCGTCTAGCGCCAATGACACCGCATGCTAAACCTGGCGGTACTAGTTTTTTTGTCGGTCACTCCTTTTAGGACCAATTTACCCAGGGCAGTAAATGAAGCCGATAATCGAGGGTATCCGTCGGGGAATCCCGACCCAGTCGAAGCAGCTTAGTCCCCAGTTTCAGGTTCAACACCTTGTATGAGGTAGGGTGTTGCGATGAAGAGGAACTACGGTCACCTGAGTGCGGGCGATCGCGTGGTAATCATGAGCGAACGCGATGATGTTGCGGCCTCGTTCCATCGCAAGTACGGATTCATACCGTTTTCGGACGATGCTCGACGAGTTTTTCCGCTGATGAGTACGATGCGGCAACTGCAACGATCTTGATTGCGGCAGCCTATCTCCCCAGGCCTATCCACGGCTCCTGACGAGCGCCGTCACGCGACGGTATTTCTGACCGTATACGCAAGTACCACTGAATCAGCCACCTTGCGGGACAAGCTTTTCCAGCTAGATTCAACACAATTGCGCGTTCCGCTTAGTCGTTCATCCAGTGCATAAAAACGGGCAGTTCGTCCTGGTAGACGTCGTTTCCAGCTTCGGCCGCCATTCCCCCGAGGTTGCTTCCGATGAACACCAGCGCCATACCGCATGCGGGCTCGGCGGGGCCGCAAACGAATGAGACGGCGAGCCCTGCAAGGCTTCCACCGATGCTTCCGAGGTGGCGAGTGCACAACGATGACCAGTCGCGCTTGGCCGCACTGAGACCTTCCCGCTTCCGCCGCCCGGCGCAGCTTCCAAGGCGCCGTCCGGTGACGATTTTATTCCGCCCGATGCAAACCATACGGCTGCACCGTAGCTTGCACGGCCGCAATCGGCAAGGTGGCGGTCAGCACGAAGCCCGCCCCCGGCGACGTGGCGATCTGAAGGTCGCCGCCGAGCCGCGCGAC
>JBQCDS010000246.1:0-6333 GCA_051961035.1 Trinickia sp.
TGCACGCCCGAGACGGACGTGAACGAAGTCCGCCGCATCATGCTCGAGCATCATGTCCGCTATCTGCCGGTGATCGAAAACCGCACGCTGATGGGTGTTATCTCGTTTTATGACGTGGCCAAGGCGGTCGTGGAAGAGCAAGGCTTCGAGAACCGCATGCTCAAGGCGTACATTCGCGATTGGCCGGAGGAAGGGCAGGCCAGGGAGACGCGCTGAGCGCATGAGTGACCAACCGTTGCCCGCTGCCGCGTTGCAGCGCCGCGCCGCGCGCGAAAACTCCTCTCAATTCGCGCTGTTTCGCGAGCGGCGCTTCGCCCCGTTCTTTTGGACGCAATTTCTCGGCGCGCTGAACGATAACGTTTTCAAGGTCGGCTTCAGTTCGCTCGTGACTTACCAAGCCGCCCGTTTTTCGGGCGTCGATGCGAAGACAGCCCCCTTCCTCATCTCGGCCATTTTCATCCTCCCGTTCGTGCTGTTGTCGGCCACCTCGGGGCAAATCGCCGATAAATACGACAAAGCGAAGCTCACGCGCTTCGTCAAAACGTTCGAAATCGTCGTCATGCTGATCGGCGGCGCCGGTTTCATCACGCACCACGCGCTCTTGCTTTACTTGTGCACACTTTTGATGGGTGTTCATTCGACGCTGTTCGGGCCCGTCAAGTACGCGTATCTGCCGCAGCATCTAGAAGATCGCGAACTCGTCGGCGGTAACGGCCTCGTGGAAATGGGCACGTTCGTGGCGATTCTCATCGGCACGATCATCGGCGGCGCCGCGGCGGCTTCCACTTCGCACGGCGCATGGCTGCTGGCCGGCGTTTGCTTCGCCGTGGCGCTGTTCGGGCGTGCAACATCGAGCCGGGTGCCCGTGTCGCCTGCGTCGCAGCCTGACCTTCGGATCAACTGGAACCCGATCACCGAGACTTGGCGCAACCTGGCGCTCGCACGAGCGAACCGCACGGTCTTTTTGAGCTTGCTGGGCATTTCCTGGCTCTGGTTCGTGGGCGCGACGTTCCTCACGTCGTTCTTTAGTTACGCGAAGGACGTCCTGTCGGCCAACCCGGACGTCGTCATCGTCTTGCTCGCCACGTTCTCGCTCGGAATCGGAACGGGCTCGCTGCTCTGCGAGCGGCTCTCGAAGCGGCGCGTCGAAATCGGGCTCGTGCCGCTCGGTTCGATCGGCATCAGCGTGTTCGCGCTCGATTTGTACTGGGCGAGCCAAGGTGCCGCGCCGGCAGGGCAGCTCATCGATGTCGCGCAATTTCTGGCGCAGGCGCGGCATTGGCGGATTCTGGCCGATCTGTTCTTGCTCGCCATGTTCGGTGGCTTTTACAGCGTGCCGCTGTACGCGTTGATCCAAAGCCGCTGCCCGAGCACGCATCGCGCGCGCATCATCGCGGCGAACAACATCCTGAACGCGTTGTTCATGATGGTCTCGGCGGGGATGGCGATCGGGTTGACTTCGCTCGGCGTCAGCATTCCTGGCATTTACGCGGTCACGGCGCTGCTCAATGTGGTCGTTGCCGTGTACATCTATTCGCTCGTGCCCGAGTTTTTGCTGCGCTTCGTCGCGTGGCTGCTCGTGCATACCTTCTATCGGATCCGGCTCGTCCATGCCGAACGCATCCCGGAAGAGGGCGCGGCGGTGCTCGTTTGCAATCATGTGAGCTATCTCGATGCCGTCGTGATCATGGCGGAGAGCCCACGGCCGATTCGGTTCGTCATGGATCACCGAATCTTCCGCTCGCCGTTTGCGGGCTGGCTGTTCCGGCATGCGAAGGCCATCCCGATCGCGCCCGCGCACGAGGATCCCGTGATGCTGCAAAAGGCCTACGACGCTTGCGCCGAGGCATTGGCGGAAGGGGAGCTCGTTTGTATTTTCCCCGAGGGGAAGATCACGCGCGACGGCGAGTTGAACACGTTCCGACATGGCGTGATGCAGATCATCGCGCGCACGCCCGTGCCGGTCGTCCCGATGGCGTTGCGCGGTTTATGGGGCAGCGTGTTTTCGCGTCATGGCGATGCGCGCTGGCCGCGTCCGCTGAACAGGGGCGTCATGAGCCGGCTCACGCTGGCTGTGGCCGAGCCGCTGGACGCGAACGCCGCGACGCCCGAAGTGCTGCAGTCGATCGTCGAGCAGTTGCGAGGCGCCCGCCGCTGAATCGCGCGTTCGGACGGTTTTTCCCGTCACCGTCCGACGTCACTTCTCCGGCGGCGCGTCAACCGCCAAGCCAACCGCCAACCGCGCCGCTAAGCAACCGCCAACCGGTAAGCGAGAGCGGGCCGGATGCAGGGCAGGGCATAATATCGCTTTGCTCATTATTTCCTCTGAGGCTACGTCCATGTCCGGCAACACTCTCGGCACGCTCTTCACCGTCACGACGTTCGGCGAGTCGCACGGGCCGGCCATCGGTTGCGTGATCGATGGCTGCCCCCCGGGAATGGCGATTTCCGAAGCGGATATCCAAGGCGAACTCGATCGCCGCAAGCCCGGCACGTCGCGTCACGTCACTCAGCGTCAGGAAGAGGACAAAGTCGAGATTCTCTCGGGCGTCTTCGAGGGCGTCACGACGGGCGCGCCGATTGCACTCTTGATTCGCAATACCGATCAGCGCAGCAAGGATTACGGGAACATTGTCGACACATTCCGCCCCGGGCATGCCGATTACACCTACTGGCAAAAGTACGGCGTGCGCGACTATCGCGGCGGCGGGCGCTCATCCGCTCGGCTGACGGCGCCCACGGTGGCCGCTGGCGCGGTGGCGAAAAAATGGCTGCGCGAGAAGTTCGGCGTCGAGGTGCGCGGCTATATGAGCGCGCTGGGCGAAATCGATATTCCGTTCGTCGATTGGTCGCACGTTCATCAAAACCCCTTCTTCGCGCCCAACGGGCAGATCGTGCCGCAGCTCGAGGCGTACATGGACGCGTTGCGCAAGGACGGCGATTCGATCGGCGCACGGATCAATGCGGTGGCCACAGGCGTGCCGGTAGGCTTTGGCGAGCCGCTGTTCGATCGTCTCGATGCCGATATCGCGCATGCGATGATGGGCATCAACGCGGTGAAGGGTGTCGAGATCGGCGCCGGATTCGCGAGCGTCGCGCAGCGCGGCTCAGTCCATGGCGACGAGTTGACGCCCGAAGGTTTCGTCGGAAATCATGCGGGCGGTATCCTCGGCGGCATTTCCACGGGCCAAGACATCACCGTCTCGATCGCCATCAAGCCCACCTCGAGCATTCGCACGCCGCGCCGCTCGATCGACAAGGAAGGTAAGCCGGCGGTCGTGGAAACCTTCGGCCGGCACGACCCGTGCGTCGGCATTCGCGCGACGCCGATCGCCGAGGCCATGCTGGCCCTCGTGTTGATCGATCATGCGTTGCGTCACCGCGCGCAGTGCGGCGACGTGAGCGTGGCGACGCCGCGCATCGCGGCCAGCGCACCCTAGCGCGCTGCGATCGTCACGGCGGAAAAACGAAGGGGCCCGTTCATCGCGAGGCCCCTTTTTCGTCACATGTTCGCGTAGTTCGGCCCGCCGCCGCCTTCGGGCGTGACCCATACGATGTTCTGCGTCGGATCCTTGATATCGCACGTCTTGCAATGCACGCAGTTCTGCGCATTGATCACAAGCCGGTCGCCGCCGTCTTCGCTCTTCACGAACTCATACACCGCGGCAGGGCAGTAACGCCCTTCGGGGCCCGCATAGGTCCGCAGATTGACGTTGACGGGCACCGAAGGATCTTTCAGCGTCAAATGCGCCGGTTGATTTTCTTCGTGGTTCGTATTCGAAAGAAACACGGAAGACAGCCGGTCGAACGTGAGCTTGCCGTCGGGCTTCGGGTAAGCGATCGGCGTGCATTGCGAGGCCGGCTTGAGTATTTCGTGATCGCGGTGCTGATGATGGAGCGTCCACGGTACGTTGCCGCCAAGCAGCTTCTGTTCGATGCCGACCATGAGCGTGCCTAGATACAAGCCCTTGCTCATCCATTGCTTGAAATTGCGCGCACGATACAGTTCGCCGTGCAGCCACGATTGCTTGAACGCTTCGGGGTAGGCTGCGAGTTCGTCGCCCTGACGGCCTGCCTGCACGGCGTCGAACGCGGCTTGCGCCGCGAGCATGCCGCTCTTGATCGCCGCGTGGCTGCCTTTGATGCGCGAGGCGTTCAAAAAACCCGCATCGTCGCCCACGAGGGCGCCGCCCGGGAACACCAGCTTGGGCAGCGAAAGCAGCCCACCGGCCGTGATCGCGCGTGCGCCGTAAGAGATGCGCTTGCCGCCTTCCAGGAACTTGCGGATTTCCGGGTGTGTCTTGTAGCGCTGGAATTCCTCGAACGGCGACAGGTACGGGTTCGTATAGCCCAGCCCAACGACGAAGCCCACCATCACTTGGTTGTTATCGATGTGATAGAGAAACGAGCCGCCGTAAGTCTGCGTATCGAGCGGCCAGCCGGCCGTATGAATCACGAGGCCGGGCTGATGCTTGGCCGGATCGATTTCCCACAACTCCTTGATGCCGATGCCGTACACCTGCGGATCGGCGCCCTGATCGAGCTTGAATTTTTCGCCCAGACGGCGGCCCAGATGCCCGCGCGCGCCTTCGCAAAACAGCGTGTACTTGGCATGCAGCTCCATGCCGAGCTGGAAATTTTCCGTGGGCTCGCCGTCCTTGCCGATGCCCATGTTGCCCGTGGCAACGCCCTTGACCGAGCCGTCTTCGTTATAAAGCACTTCGGCGGCGGCAAAGCCCGGAAAAATCTCCACGCCCAACGCTTCGGCTTGCTGGCCAAGCCAGCGCGTCACGTTGGCCAGGCTGATCACATAGTTGCCATGATTCTTGAAGTTATCGGGCAAGGCCCAGTTCGGCGTCTTGACGGCACCCTTTTCCGAGAGGAAAAGGAACCGATCTTCGGTCACCTCGACGTTCAAAGGCGCGCCTTTCTCCTTCCAATCCGGGATGAGTTCGCCGATGGCGCGCGGGTCCATCACGGCGCCCGATAGGATGTGCGCGCCAATCTCCGAACCTTTTTCGAGCACGCATACGCCGATATCGACGCCCTTGTCCTGCGCAAGCTGCTTGAGCCGAATGGCAGCCGACAAGCCGGCGGGGCCGCCGCCGACGATCACGACGTCGTATTCCATCGACTCGCGCGGGCCGTATTGCTCGATCAGACTTTCGGGGGTCATTGGGGCTCCTTAGCCTTAGAATGCTTTTTTTCGGTTCGTCATTGTCAGCGAACGATAGGGACGCTGCAACCGCATGCCTTAAGATTAGCACGATCGTTCGATTTATCTGCTAGAGTAGCGGCTCAGCACACGGCGGCCGTTTTTGTTGCTGCATGTCCCGAGTCCGATCGCGCATCGCACAACTTCATCGATTAAAAGGAACGAGAATGGGCCGTTCGATCAACCTGGAAGGCAAAGTGGCGCTGATCACGGGCGCGTCAAGCGGGCTCGGCAAGCGCTTTGCGCTCGTGCTGTCGCAGGCGGGTGCGAAGGTGGTGCTGGCGAGCCGGCGCGTGGAGCGGCTGAAGGAATTGCGCGCCGAAATCGAGGCGTCGGGCGGCGCGGCGCACGTGGTCTCGCTCGACGTTACGGACTATCAAAGCATCAAGTCGGCCGTGGCGCATGCGGAGACCGAGGCGGGGACGATCGACATCCTCGTCAACAACTCGGGCGTGTCGACGACGCAAAAGCTCACGGAAGTGACGCCGGCGGACTACGAATACGTGTTCGATACGAATACGCGTGGCGCCTTTTTCGTGGCGCAGGAAGTTGCGAAACGGATGATCATGCGCTCCGGCGGCGTGGCCCAGAAGCCGGCCTACCGGATCATCAACATCGCTTCGGTGGCGGGCCTGCGCGTGCTGCCGCAAATCGGCCTATATTCGATGAGCAAAGCGGCGCTTGTCCATATGACGCGTGCGATGGCGCTGGAATGGGGGCGACACGGCATCAACGTGAACGCGATCGCGCCCGGCTACATCGATACCGAGCTGAACCATCATCATTGGTCGACCGATCAAGGGCAGAAGCTGGTGGCGATGCTGCCTAGGCACCGCGTCGGCCAGCCCGAGGATCTAGACGGCCTGTTGCTGCTGCTCGCTGCCGACGAATCGCAATTCATCAACGGCGCCGTCATCGCGGCCGACGACGGTTTCGGTCTGGCTTGACGCCAACGCCCGGCGCTGCGCGTCCCCGTCCCTGAATTTTTTAACCGCAAGCGCAAGCTGTGTCCAGAACGGAAGTGGAAGGAACGAAGTGACTGAAGTAACCGAAGCGACGAACAACGATTATCAACCCGCGTTCGAAATGTCGATGCCGATCCGGTGGGGCGACATGGA
>JBQCDS010000247.1:0-13574 GCA_051961035.1 Trinickia sp.
CCCACACGCGGTGCGCGGGCGGCAAGCCGCCCAGCAGTTGCCCCACGTCGAGCGATTGGAGTACCGCCGCCGCGCCGCCCGCATGATCGGCGTCCCCGTGGCTCACGATTAAGGTGTCGAGCCGAGCCACGCCGCCCGCATGGAGATACGGCGCGACGATCCGCGCACCGGCATTCGTCGATTCGGGGCCGGGGCCGGCGTCGAAAAGCAGCGTGCGGCTGCGCGTTTCGACAAGGATCGACGCGCCCTGCCCGACGTCGAGCGCCGTCAGCCGAAACGCGCCCTCCTCGATGCCGGACGGGCGAGGTACGACGAGCGGCAGCCACGCAAGCGGCGCCGCGAAGCGCAGCGGCCACCCGCGCGGCATCAGGCACCACGCGACGCCCACGAGCGCGCACGCGACAGCCCAAAGCGAAGGCCGCGCCGGATGCCGGTCCGCCCAAGGGGACTCTGCGAGTTCCCCTAGCAGCCGCATCAGCGGTTCCAGCAACGCGTGCGCGAGTTGATAAGCCAGCGCGTCGAGCGGCGCCGGCAGGACGATCGCGACGAGCACGACCGGCACGACGAGCAGGCTGACCCAAGGCACCGCCACCGTATTCGCGAGCGGCCCGACGAGCGACACTTGCGAGAACCAGAACGCCGTGAGCGGCGCCAGGCCGATCGTCACAGCCCATTGCGCGCGAATCGCATCGGCGCATCGGCGGCGCACCGTCGCAAAGCGCCGCCGCCACGGCGAGCGGCGTGCGTCGCGCGCCGGCTCGGCGGCTCCATCCCACGTTGGATCGCTGGCACGTCCCGCCTCGGCCGGGTCCCATGGACCATCCTCGTCGTCACGCAGACGCAGCCGGCCGCGCATCGCGAGTGCGATGAGCGAGACGGCCCCGAAGGAAAGCCAGAAGCCGGCCGCCGTCACTGCCCACGGGTCGACGAGCAGCACCAGCACCGCAGCCCACGCCAGCACGAGCGAAAAGGCGACGCTGCGGCCGAGCATGAACGCCACGCTCGCGACGGCGAGCATCCAGAGTGCGCGCTGGGCCGGCACGTTGAAGCCCGCCAGCGCGGCATAGCCCGCCGCGCTCGCCACGCCGGCCGCTGCCGCGACGATCGGCGTGGGCAAAACGAGCGGCCACTCGCGCGCACCACGTCGTGCGAGCATCGCGCCCAACCCGCACGAGCGCCGCCACAACCAGGCCGCGAGCACGACGACGAGGCCCGCGACGAATCCGATGTGCAGCCCCGAGACGGCGACGAGGTGGCTCGTGCCCGTACGGCGCAGCACATGGCGGTCGATCTCGGCGATGGTGTCTTGCGCCCCCACCGCGAGCGCCGCCACGATGCCGCGATGGGCGGCGCCGGTCAGTGCCCGAGCGACGCGCTCGCGCAACATGAAGCGCAAGCGGTCGATCGAAGTGCCGATTCCGCCCGCCATGCCCGGTAGCCGCTTCGCCGTGGCGGTGGCGACGACATAGCCCGTCGCACGCACGCCGCGCGCAAGGAAGCCGACTTCGGCGTCATGGCCGGCGAAGTTGGCGTAACCGTGCGGGCGCTTGAGCCGCACCGTTAGCCGCCATCGCTCGCCGGGCTCGAGAGGCGGCACCTTCAGGGCACCGCGACGGGCCCACGCAAGCTGCACGATCGACGGGAACCGATCGATGCCTGTCCTGCGTCGCATTTCATCGATATCGACCGCCAATAAAAATCGCGCACTGGCGGCGTCTTGCGTAGGCAAGCCCCGTATATGCCCCGTCAATGCGAGCTCGCGCGACTCCCACGAAGCCGGCAAGGTTTCGGTCATTCGTATTTCGGCGCGCGCGGCGGCGTACGCGTACCCCGCGACGATGGCCGCGACGGACACCGCCGCGGACGTGCACGGCGGACCCCACCGCGTGATCCATCGTGCTGTGGCATCGCATATCGAAGGGCCGTCCGACTCGAAAGCAACAGCGGCCGATGCTCTCCCCCGCACCCAGTAAGCCAGCCCGCACGCCGCCGCAAACGATGTGCAAAGCGCCGCCCATTCCCAATGTGCGGGCAACATCGCACGCTGTTGCAGCCCTACGACCCCGAGCGCGAAGCCGATCAGCATCGCCCGCATCCGCCCTCCTTCGATTAGCGCGCCGACGTGCGAATCGGGCCGAAAATCTCGGCCCGTTTTCGATTCGATGCGAACGGCGCGGACTGACGAAGGAGGATTATGCGCAAGCGAGCGCAAGCCGGGGCAGCGCGGCGTAAGCGTTGGCCGTTGTGCCTACCGAAAGCTCATCGACGCCGATGCCCCTCAGTTCGGCGATGACGGCGGCGATGCGCGGCACCTGATCGGGCGCATTGCGTTGCTTGTAGAGCCAAGCGGGGGGAATGTCGGGCGCGTCGGTCTCGACGACGAGCGCCTCGAGCGGCAACTCGCTAGCGAGCCGTCTGATTTGCCGAGCGCGTTCGAACGTGACGTTGCCGCCGAAGCCTAGCCGCATGCCTTGATCGATGAACGCGCCCGCCTGCTGGAAGCTGCCGTTGAACGCATGTGCGATTCCGCACTTCACCGCAAATCGGCGCAAGCCCTTGAGCACTTGATCTTGCGACTTGCGCACGTGGCAGATAACGGGCAATTCGAATTCGCGTGCGAGCTTCAGTTGAGCGTCGTAGAAATAGTGTTGTCGCGCGTCGTCGAAGTCGGGGACGAAATAGTCGAGCCCGATCTCGCCGATGCCGATGAAGCGCGGATCGTCCAAGCTCGCTTCGATCTCGCGGCGCAGCAGGTCGAGATCGTCATCGGCCGCATGGCGCGTGAACAGCGGATGGATACCGAGTGCATAGACCCCGCCCTTGACGCGATGCGCCAGCGAGCGGACGACCGAGAAGTTCTCGCGCCCCACGGCAGGCACGACGATGCGCGAGACGCCGCAAGCATGCGCCGCCCCGGCGACCGCGTCGCGATCGCCGTCGAATTCGCCGGCGTCCAGATGACAATGGGTATCGATCCACATGACGGCATTCTCGGCGCTCGCGCGCCGCCCTATACAGGCACGGACGGCTCTTCGTGCAGCACGCCGTCGCGCAGGCGCAAGATTCGATCGCAGCGTCCGGCCAAATCGACATCGTGCGTGACGATGACGAAGCTCGTTTCGAGCGTGACGGACAACTCGAGCATGAGGTTGAATACGTTATCGGCCGTCGCGCCGTCGAGGTTGCCGGTGGGCTCGTCGGCCAGCACGCAAGCCGGAGCCGTGACGAGCGCGCGCGCAATCGCCACGCGTTGCCGCTCCCCGCCCGATAGTTCGCCGGGGCGATGCTTCGCCCGGTGAGCGAGCCCGACTCGCTCGAGCATCGCCAGCGCTTGCGCGCGCGCTTGATCAGGGGACAGGCGCCGAATACGCAGCGGCATCGCCACGTTGTCGAGCGCGGTAAATTCCGCGAGCAAATGATGAAATTGATAGACGAAGCCCAGCGCTCGATTGCGCAGGTTGTTACGCTCGCGCTCGGCCAGTTCGGTGAAGGGCCGGCCCAACAGCGAAACGCTGCCGGCGCTCGGCTCGTCGAGGCCGCCGAGCACATGCAGCAGCGTGCTCTTGCCCGAGCCCGACGCTCCGACGATCGCGAGCTTCTCGCCGCGCCGAACCGACAGCTCGGCCTGGTTGAGCACCGGCACGTTCAGGCCGCCTTGGACAAAGGCCTTCGATATGCCGTGCGCCTCGAGTACGTATTGCGTCGATGCCGGAACGCCGAAGGCGGCACGGCCGGAGGTCAGCGGTTCGGTCATGGATTCGTTATTCATAGCGCAGCGCCTCCGCCGGGCGCACCTTCGCGCCGCGCCAGCTCGGGTAGAGCGTCGCGACCGCCGACATGAGGAATGCGATGACGCCGATCCTCGCCACGTCGCTCGCGACCAGCTTGGACGGCAGTTCGGTGATGAAGTAGACCGACGGCGGCAGGAATTGCACGCCGAACAGATGCTCGATCATCGGCACGAGCCAAGGAATACTCCATGCGATCAGACAGCCGAGCGCGACGCCCGATGCCGTCCCGACAAAGCCGATCGTGATGCCCTGCACGAAGAATATCTTCATGATCGAGCCGGGCTGCGCGCCGAGCGTGCGCAAAATCGCGATGTCCGCCTGCTTGTTCGTCACCGTCATGACGAGCGACGAAACCAGATTGAATGCAGCCACCGCGATGATCAGCGTGAGAATCACGAACATCATGCGCTTTTCGATCTTCACGGCGGAGAACCATGTCTTGTTCTGTTGTGTCCAGTCGCGAATGTACAGATCGCCCGACAACGTATGCGAGAGTTCGCGTGCGACGCGCGGCGCCTCTTGCATGTCCTTGAGCTTGAGCCTCACGCCCGTCGGCGCGTTGATGCGGAACAGCACTTCGGCATCGTGAATGTTGATCAGCGCGAGCGTGCTGTCGTACTCGTAGTGGCCCGACTCGAACACGCCCGAGACCGTGAACTGCTTCAGGCGCGGCAGCATGCCGGCCGGTGTCAACGAACCTTCCGGCGCCACGAGCGTGATTTTGTCGCCCACCGTCACCCCGAGGTTCGAGGCCAGATCGGCGCCGAGCACGATGTTGAACAGGCCCGGCTGCAGATTGCTCAAGCGCCCCGCCTTCATGTCTTTGCCGATATCGGACACCTGCGGCTCGAGCGATGGCTCGACGCCGCGTAGGCCCACCCCGCTCACGGCGTCTTGGCGCGTGAGCAGCGCTTGTGCGTCGACGTAGGGCGCCGCGCCGATCACGGCGGGGTTGCGGCGCGCCTCGAAGGCCGTGCGCTGCCAATCGGGCATGGAGCCCGTCGGCGAGAAGATTTCGATGTGCGCGAGGACCGACAACATCCGGTCCCGCACCTGCGTCTGAAAACCGTTCATGACGGAAAGCACGACGATGAGCGCCGCGACGCCGAGCGCGATACCCGACATCGACACGAGCGCGATGAACGAAATGAAGCCGTTGCCTGCCGTGCGCTTGCCGGCGCGCGTATAGCGCCAGCCGATTTGCCATTCGTAAGGGAGTTTCAAGCGAATCCTTCCATTCTTTGCTGCTACCACGCACACCGCCGACATAGACGACGCGCCGACCGGCCCGCAATGCGCGTGCCGCGCGGCGCAAAGCGCTCGCGCTGACGGACGCGGTGCCGATCAAGCGCGCAGTTTGCCATACAATGCGCACCATCATGCATTCCAATCGTCTCCATCTCCTCGTGCCGTTCGCGCTGCCCACGGCCACCGATGCCTCCTCCGCGCTGCACGATCTGCACAGCCCCGCGCTCGACAAATTGCTGGCTCGCGCAGCGCTCGTCGAGCGCGTGGCGGGAGAAGACTTCCAGCGCACGCTGCCGCACGAGCGCTGGGTCGCGCGCCAGTTCGGCGCCGTCGCCCCGAACTCGCTCGACGACGCCCCGCTCGCGCCCTATATGCTACTCGCCGATGGCGGCACGCCCGGCCAGGACGAATGGGCGTGCGTCGAGCCCGTGCACGTCCGCATCGCACACGACCATCTCGTGCTGATCGACCCTTCCGCACTCGATTTGACCGACGAAGACGCCACTAAGCTCCTTGCGGTAGCCCAGCCGCTCATTGAAACGCTCGGCGTGCGCGTGCAAGCCCCCACCCCGCACCGCTGGTATCTCGCGGGCGATGTCCTCGGCAAACTGGCCGGCGCGTCGCCGCTGCGCGCGAGCGGGCGCAGCATCGAAATATGGCTGCCGCACGACGCGCATTCCGGCCAGCGCTCGCGCATTTGGATGAAGCTGCAAAACGAAGTGCAGATGGGCTGGTTCGAACATCCCGTGAACGAGGCGCGCGAAGCGCGGGGCCTGCCTGCGGTCAACTCCATCTGGCTGCATGCGCAAGGTCGCGCGCAGCCGGTACGCAGCCCGTTCGTGCGCGTGCTGTCCGATGCCGCCGCCACGCGCGGGCTCGCGCTCGCCGCCGGCGTGGAAACGGCCGACGCACCCGCTTCGTTCAACGCATTGCCGCCGCCTGGCTCGGGCACGACGCTCGTCGAATTGAACCCATTCACGGCGCCGTTCATCGCGCAGGACTGGACGGCCTGGCAAGCCGCACTCGATACGCTCGAGCGCGGCTGGTTCGCGCCTGCGCTGCAAGCGCTCGACACGGGCACCCTCGGCGCGCTCGAATTGACGCTGGCCGGCGATACGGGATCGGTCACATTGGCCGCGACACGCGGCGACTTGCGCAAGTTCTGGCGCCGGCGCGTGCTCGCGTCGTTGTTCGAATAATTTTGCCGCCATGACTCGAATCGTTACCCGCGCGTGCTCGCCCGCCGACGAAACGGCGCTGATCCGCCACGGCCTCCATCCGATCCTGGCGCGCCTTTACGCCGCGCGCGGCGTGCGCCTGCCCGACGAGATCGAGACCGCGCTCACGCGCCTCGTGCCGCCCGTCGAACTGAAAGGCACGAACGACGCGGCCGAGCTGCTGGCCCATGCCATCGCACAGCGCAAACGCTTGCTCGTCGTGGCCGATTACGACTGCGACGGTGCCACCGCTTGCGCCGTTGCCGTGCGCGGCCTGCGCATGTTCGGCGCGCAAGTGGACTACCTCGTGCCGAACCGGTTCGAATACGGCTACGGCCTCACGCCCGAAATCGTCGAACTGGCGGCCCAGCGCAAGCCCGACCTCCTGATCACGGTCGATAACGGCATCGCCAGTGTCGACGGTGTGGCGGCGGCCAACGCACGCGGCATCGACGTGCTCGTCACCGATCACCACTTGCCGGGCGACACGCTGCCCGCCGCGCGCGCGATCGTCAACCCGAATCAACCGGGCTGCGCATTCCCGAGCAAGTGCATCGCGGGCGTCGGCGTGATGTTCTATGTGCTGCTCGCTTTGCGCGCGAAGCTGCGCGAGCGCGGCGCGTTCGGCGAGGGCGCGTCCGGTATCGCCGAACCGCGCCTGGACGGGCTGCTCGATCTCGTCGCGCTCGGCACTGTCGCCGATGTCGTCAAGCTCGACGGCAACAACCGCGTTCTCGTCGCGCAGGGCCTCGCGCGTATTCGCCGCGGGCGCATGCAGCCCGGTATCGCTGCGCTCTTTCGCGCCGCCGGACGCGATGCGCGCGCAGCGTCGGGATTCGATCTGGGCTTCGCGCTAGGGCCGCGCCTGAACGCCGCCGGCCGGTTATCGGACATGTCGCTCGGCATCGAATGCCTGACCACCGACGACGTCGGCCGTGCCTGGGAACTTGCTCAGCAGCTCGACGCGATGAACCGCGAGCGGCGCGAAATCGAAGCCGGCATGCAGCAGCAAGCACTCGAGGAAATCGCTTCGCTCGATCCCGACGGCCGCGCAACGATCACCCTTTTCAACGAAAGCTGGCATCAGGGCGTCATCGGGATCGTCGCGGGGCGCTTGAAAGAGAAGTATCACCGGCCTTCGTTCACGTTCGCGCTCGCCGACGAACGCGGCGAACTCGTCAAAGGCTCGGGCCGCTCGATACCCGGCTTCCATCTGCGTGATGCGCTCGATTTGATGGCCAAGCGCGAGCCCGGCCTCATCGTCAAATTCGGCGGACACGCGATGGCGGCCGGCGTCACGCTTGCGACGCGCGACGTGCCGCGCTTTGCCGCTGCGTTCGAGAAGGTCGCGAGCGAATGGCTGGACGCCGATGCGCTCGCCCGTGTCGTCGTGACCGATGGAGAATTGGAAGACGCTTATTTCACGCCGCAAGTGGTCGAGTTGATCGACGCGGCCGTCTGGGGTCAAGGCTTCCCCGCGCCGACGTTCTCCGGCGAATTCGATGTGGTCTCGCAAGCGCTTGTGAAGGACAAACACCTGAAATTGCAACTGGCCCGCGGCCGGCAACGATTCCAGGCGATCTGGTTCAATCACACGGAAACGCTGCCGGCGCGCGCGCACGTCGCCTATCGGCTGGCGGCGGACAGTTGGAATGGCGTCGTGCGGGTGCAACTCATCGTCGAGCACGCGGCGCCGCCGGCAGCCATGGCGTAGCGCGAAAAGCTCGAGCCGCGCCCACGCTGCGGGAGCGTGCGGCAAGACATTCCTCGTCAACGTCAAGATCGGCTCGCGAGCACGCGCATTCGCCGTTCCTGCGCCGCTGCGGCGCCTCGGGCGCAACCACCGATCGGCTATAATTCCACCTTTTGACGAACTCAAGCAGATCGACATGGAAGCCGAACGTCTGAACGCGATCGAGAATACGCTCGCGGACCTGCGCCGACGCGCGGGCGAACTACGGGGGTATCTTTGACTACGACGCCAAATCCGCGCGTCTAGCCGAAGTCAACAAGGAACTCGAAGACCCGAACGTCTGGAACGACTCGAAGCATGCCCAGGCCCTCGGCCGGGAAAAGAAGTCGCTTGAAGGCGTGGTACTCATCCTCGCCGCGCTGGACACCGATCTGCGCGATGCGCAAGATCTGTTCGACATGGCCCGCGAAGAAAACGACGACGATACGCTCGTCGCCAGCGAGGACGACGCACGGAAGATCGAAGCGCGCGTCGCCGATCTCGAATTTCGTCGGATGTTCGCGAACCCGGCCGATCCAAACAACGCGTTCATCGACATCCAGGCCGGCGCGGGCGGCACCGAAGCCTGCGATTGGGCTGCGATGCTGCTGCGCCAATACCTGCGCTACTGCGAGCGAAAGGGCTTCAAGACGGAAGTGCTCGAAGAATCGGAAGGCGACGTCGCCGGCATCAAGAACGCCACGATCAAAGTCGAAGGCGAATACGCCTACGGCTTCTTGCGCACGGAAACCGGTATTCACCGCCTCGTGCGCAAATCGCCGTTCGATTCGTCGGGCGGGCGGCACACGTCGTTTTCATCGGTGTTCGTCTACCCCGAGATCGACGATTCGATCGAGGTCGACATCAATCCGGCCGATCTGCGGATCGACACCTATCGCGCATCGGGCGCCGGCGGCCAGCACATCAACAAGACCGACTCGGCCGTGCGTATCACGCACATGCCATCGGGCATCGTCGTGCAATGTCAAAACGACCGCTCGCAGCACCGCAACCGCGCGGAAGCCATGGCGATGCTCAAATCGCGCTTGTACGAAGCGGAGATGCGCAAGCGCCAAGCCGAACAGGACAAGCTCGAATCGAGCAAGACCGACGTGGGCTGGGGCCATCAAATTCGCTCGTACGTGCTCGATCAGAGCCGTGTGAAGGATTTGCGCACCAACGTCGAAATGAGCAATACGAAGGCCGTGCTCGACGGCGACCTCGACGACTTCATCAGCGCGAGCCTCAAGCAAGGCGTTTAAGCGCAGCGGATACACCATGACCGAATCGACTCTCACGACCGTCGACGCAGCCGTCGACGAAAACAAGATCATCGCCGAACGGCGCGAGAAACTGCGCGCCCTGCGTGAAGCGGGTACCGCCTACCCGAACGATTTCAGCCCGACGCACCATGCGGGCGATCTGCAAGCGCAATACGTCGACAGCGATAAGGAAGCGCTCGAAGCCACGGCGCTGCAAGTGGCCATCGCGGGCCGTATGATGCTCAAGCGCGTGATGGGCAAGGCGAGCTTTGCCACGGTGCAAGACACCTCGGGCCAAATCCAGTTCTTCGTGACGCCCGCCGACGTCGGCGAGCAAACGTACGAAGCGTTCAAGAAGTGGGATCTGGGCGATATCGTCGCGGCCAAAGGCATGCTGTTTCGCACGAACAAGGGCGAACTGTCGGTGCGCTGTACGGAACTGCGCCTGCTCTCGAAAGCACTGCGCCCCCTTCCCGACAAATTCCACGGCTTGGCCGATCAGGAAACGCGCTACCGTCAGCGCTATGTCGACCTGATCGTCACGCCCGAGGCGCGCAAGACGTTCGTCGCGCGCACCAAAGCGATTTCGTCGATCCGAAAATTCATGTCGGACGCACAGTTCATGGAAGTCGAAACGCCGATGCTGCATCCGATTCCGGGCGGCGCGGCGGCCAAGCCGTTCACGACGCATCACAACGCGCTCGATATGCAGATGTTCCTGCGTATCGCGCCTGAGCTGTATTTGAAGCGGCTCGTCGTCGGCGGTTTCGAGCGCGTGTTCGAAATCAACCGGAATTTCCGCAACGAAGGGGTGTCGCCGCGACACAACCCCGAGTTCACGATGATGGAGTTTTACGCCGCGTACACGAATTACGCGTGGCTCATGGACTTCACCGAACAGTTGATCCGCCAAGCCGCGATCGATGCCCTCGGTACGGCGAACATCGTGTACCAAGGCCGCGAGCTCGACTTGGGCAAGCCGTTCCATCGTCTGACGATCACGCAAGCGATCCGCAAGTACGCGCCCGACTACACCGATGCGCAGCTTGCCGATGCAACGTTCCTGCGCACGGAACTCAAGCGTCTCGGCGTGGATACGACGCAGCCCGCATTCCTCAACGCAGGGGTCGGTTCGTTGCAGCTCGCGTTGTTCGAGGAAACCGCGGAATCGCAGCTCTGGGAGCCGACCTACATCATCGACTACCCCATCGAAGTGTCGCCGCTCGCGCGCGCATCGGATTCGGTCGAAGGCATTACCGAGCGATTCGAACTGTTCATCACCGGCCGCGAAATCGCGAATGGCTTCTCCGAATTGAACGATCCGGAAGATCAAGCGGCCCGCTTCAAGAAGCAAGTCGAGCAGAAGGATGCCGGCGACGAAGAAGCCATGTACTTCGATGCCGACTACATCCGCGCGCTTGAATACGGCATGCCGCCGGCGGGCGGCTGCGGCATCGGCATCGACCGGCTGGTCATGCTGCTCACCGACAGCCCCAGCATCCGCGACGTCATTCTTTTCCCGCACCTGCGGCGAGAGGACTAGCGCGCATCACGGCTTTGTAACGATCCGTAAAACCGTCCGCAGCCTCGGCTGCCGACGGTTTTTTTTGCTCCTCGGCCGCCCCGCCAAACCGCCGATCGGCCGGTGCGATGCGCGGCGCCACGAAAGCCGCCTTATTTCCCGGGCCGCCTTCGGTTACAAATCGAAACGACGCCCGGCTCGCGACGGCGGACACTAAGCGTGTTGCAACCCCATGCCTCGTTCGATTCAGAGGGAGGTACGACATGAATCATCCGACTCCATCGCCCCGTCGCCTACACCCGCTGATCGCGGGCGCGGCGGGCGCCATCATCATCGCCAGTCTCGCCGCCACTGCCGCCGTTACCGGCGTATTCCCCAGAGCGTCGAGCACGACACAAACGTCGCAAAGCGCCTCGGCTTCACAATCCGGTGAACCCATCGTTGATTCGGCGGCGCCCGCGACTGCCGTCGCCGTGACGGGCCAGCAGCCAGCTGAGCAATCGTCGACCACGGCCCAACCCACGCAAGCGCAAGCTCCCGCTCACCCTCCGGGGCAAATTCAATACTCCGGCCAAGCGGGCCAACCTTCGTACGCGCAGCAGCCCTATGGGCCGCAACCGCAGGCGCGAAATCAGCCATACCAACTGGCTCAGCAACCGTACGCCCAACCGCAGCCACCTAGCCGCCCCTCGGCAGCGTGCGCGAGTTGCGGCACGGTCGAATCGATTGTCCCTGTCCGACATCAAGGGCGCGGCACGGGTATCGGGGCCGTGGGCGGCGCGGTGGTGGGCGGGCTGCTCGGCAATCAGTTCGGGCGCGGCAGCGGCCGTCTCGGGATGACGGCGCTCGGCGCGGTCGGTGGCGGTTTTGCCGGCAATGCGGTGGAAAAGCACCTGCGAAGCGAGACCGATTATCAGGTGCGCGTGCGCATGGAAAACGGCCGTTTGCGCTACTTCACCTATCGCCAGGCCCCACCGTTTCAGCAGGGTGAGCGCGTCCATCTCTCGCATGGGACGCTCGCCGCCGGTTGAGCACATCGGCACCCGCATCGGCGTCGGCTACTCACGCCCTCCCCAGCTAGGCAAAAAAAAGCGACCCGCACGAGGTCGCTTTTTTCGCATCGACGGCGAGCGAGCCGTTGCTTGCTCGTCACCGTAAGAGACAGAAGGCCTTATTCAGCCGCATCTTCGATCCAGGCCAATTGGATCGCCTCGAGAATCTTCTCGCTCGACCGGTCGGGGTCATCCTCGAACCCGTCGAGTTCCATCACCCAACGGTGCAAATCGGTAAAGCGAATCTGCTGCGGATCGATGTCGGGATGCTTGTCGGTGAGCGCCATCGCGATCTCTTGTACGTCCGTCCACTTCATGACTACGCCTCCTTGCAAACTCAATGGTTCTCTTTCGCGTGATTGATCGAATAACGCGGGATCTCCACAACGAGATCTCGATCTTGCGGCACGCGCGCCTGGCACGATAACCGCGAGGTTGGCTCGAGCCCCCATGCCTTGTCGAGCAAATCGTCTTCGTCTTCTTCCGACGGCTCGAGTGCTTCAAAGCCTTCACGCACGATCACATGACATGTGGTGCAAGCGCAAGACTTTTCGCATGCGTGCTCGATCTCCACGCCGTGTTCGAGCAACGCGTCGCAGATGCTTACGCCCGGCGTGGCCTCGATTACCGCCCCCTCCGGGCATAGGTCGACATGAGGCAGGACAACGATTTGAGGCATAGGGAATTCCGTTCTGGCTGTATTGTGCGGGGCAAGCAACGCTCGCCTCGTCGTTCATTGTCGAGCGGCGCCTGCCGCGTTAGATTTCGTCGAGCTTGCGGCCTGTCAATGCATTGCGAATGCTTTTGTTCATCCGCCGCGCGGCGAACTCGTCTGTCTGCGCCGCGAGCGATTTCGTCGCGGCTTCGATCGCGTCGGCATCCGCGCCCTGCGCCGTGTCGCGCAGCCGCGCCAACGCCTCGTCGACTTGCGCGCGCTCGTCGTCGGCCAGCAATTCGCCGTCGGCGGCCAATGCCGCTTGCGTCGCCTCGAGCAACCGCTGCGCTTCAACTTGGGCTTCGCGCAACGCGCGCGCCCGCATGTCGACTTCGGCCGTGCGGAAGCTATCTTCCAGCATGCGGGCGATTTCCTCGTCGGCCAGACCGTATGACGGTTTGACGACGACCGAGGCCTCGACGCCCGAATGCTGCTCGCGCGCGAACACCGACAGCAAGCCGTCGGCATCGACCTGGTAAGTCACACGAATGCGCGCCGCGCCGGCCGCCATCGGCGGAATACCGCGCAGCTCGAAGCGAGCAAGCGATCGGCAGTCCGATACCAGTTCCCGCTCGCCCTGCACGACGTGAATGGCCATGGCCGTTTGGCCGTCCTTGAACGTCGTAAATTCTTGCGCGCGTGCGACCGGAATCGTCGAGTTGCGCGGAATGATTTTCTCGACGAGCCCACCCATCGTCTCGACGCCGAGCGAGAGCGGAATCACATCGAGCAGCAGCCAATCGTCGCCCGTGCGGTTGCCGGCGAGCAAATCCGCCTGGACCGCCGCGCCCAGCGCGACGACTTGATCGGGATCGAGGTTGGTGAGCGGCGGCGCGCCGAAAAACGCTTCGACGGCGCGACGAATCACCGGCATGCGCGTGGCGCCGCCGACGAGCAAGACGCCCTTGACGTCCCGCGGTGCGATCTTCGCATCGCGCAGCGCTTTTTTTGTCGGCACGAGCGTGCGCTCGACGAGCGAGCGCACGAGTTCGGCAAACTGACTTTCCGTGACCGAGACGGAAATGGGCGTGCCAT
>JBQCDS010000248.1:0-2413 GCA_051961035.1 Trinickia sp.
TTCAGTATGCTATGGCTGATGGGCTTCAAATACGCGTACTTTCGAAGGCGTGCCAAGTGACGGCCATGACATCCGTAATCGACTACTTCGCCACCCTCGTTGCCGACGACGACAGCCTGCCGCTTACCGAGGCTGCGATCTCCCTCGCGCAGGATGCGTATCCCGACCTCGACCTCGAAGGCGTGCTCGCGGAACTCGACGAACTTGCGCTGCGCTTGAGGCGGCGGCTGCCCCAGGGCGCCGATCTGACGGAACGAATCGGTGCGCTCAATCGCTTCTTCTTTCGCGAGCTCGGCTTCGCCGGCAACCTGAACGACTACTACGACCCGGACAACAGTCACCTGAACGTCGTGCTCAAGCGCAGGCGCGGGATTCCGATCGCGCTCGCGGTGCTGTATCTGGAGCTCGGGGAGCAAATCGGCGTACCGGTGAAAGGCGTCTCGTTTCCCGGGCACTTCCTGTTGCGCATTACGCTGCCCGAGGGCGACGTCATGCTCGATCCCACCACGGGCCAGTCGCTGTCCGAGTCGCAGATGGTGGACATGCTCGAGCCGTACATCTCGCATACCGAGCAATCGGTGAGCAATGCGCTGCGCATGCTGTTGCAGCCGGCGACGCCGCGCGAAATCGTCGCTCGCATGCTGCGCAACTTGAAGGCGGTGTATTTGCAATCGGAGCGTTGGCAGCGGCTGTTGTCGGTGCAGCAGCGGCTGGTGGTTCTGCTACCCGGCAGTATCGAAGAAGTGCGCGATCGCGGCTTCGCCTATGCCCGGCTCGATTACTTGCGGCCGGCGCTGGAAGATCTGGAGCGTTACTTGGACGACTGTCCCGACGCGGAAGACGCGACGACAGTCGAATCTCAGCTCAACGAATTGCGCCAGCGTACCGATCACGGCGACGGTTGATCGCACTCGCAACGCTCGCCGCGCCGGCCCGAATCGCTCGGTGGTGAGATATCCGATTCGGCTCACGAAAACGCTCGGCCAGCGATCGCACGCTGGCCGAGCGTTTCCTTATGCGCGGGCTGTTCGCGCGTTTACTTCGGCTGCATCCGAATGGCGCCGTCGAGACGGATCACTTCGCCGTTGAGCATCGGGTTGTCGAAAATTTGCTTGACGAGCATCGCGTACTCGTTGGGCTTGCCCAGGCGCGGGGGAAACGGCACCATCGCGCCGAGCGCGTCCTGAACCTCCTTCGGCATGCCGAGCAGCATGGGCGTTTCGAAAATGCCGGGAGCGATGGTCATCACGCGGATGGCGTTGCGCGAAAGATCGCGCGCGATCGGCAGCGTCATGCCCGCCACGCCGCTTTTGGACGCAGCGTAGGCCGCTTGCCCGATCTGTCCATCGAACGCCGCCACCGAGGCGGTGTTGACGATGACGCCGCGCTCGCCGTCAGCGTTGGGCGCGTTCTTCGCCATTTCGAAGGCTGCAAGGCGCAGCATGTTAAACGTGCCGATCAAGTTGATGTCGATCGTGCGCTGGAACTTGTCGAGCGGGTGCGGGCCGTCCTTGCCCACGGTCTTGACGGCCGGCGCGACGCCGGCGCAGTTCACCAGCCCGGAGAGCGGCCCAAGCCGCGTCGCGGCTTCGACGGCCTCTTTGGCGTCGGCCTCGCGGCTTACGTCGCATTTGACGAAGACGCCGTCGATTTCGCTCGCGAGCGTTTTGCCCGCATCTTCGCTCAGATCGGCGATGACGACTTTGCCGCCGTGTTCGGCGAAAAGCCGTGCCGTTGCCGCGCCGAGGCCCGACGCACCGCCGGTGACCAAAAATGCGTTGCCGCGAATCTCCATGGTGGGACTCCTTTCATTTTTCAAGAGGGTGCGGTCCCGCCGCCGCTCGGCTTGTGGCCGATGGGTGGACGGGCCGCCGACGATTGTAATCGTAAAAAAACGGCGGATGGCTTCATCTGCAACGGGAACGCTTTGCGTCGCAAGAGCAGAAGCGATAGCGGATCGACGCGGGGAAAGATGCAGCGTCAAAGGTGAGGGCGGAGGCACTTGCGCTTTGGCCACCCCGTGGCTTACCCGCAGCTACAAAAAAGGAAAACCCCCACGCGAGTTGCCGGTTTTCGCCGGGCCCGGAGGTGGGGGATCGATGGCCGGCGCCGATCGCGCCGATATGGACTTCCTGCAAGCCAGCTTCGTGCAGCGCCGCACTGCCGAAGCGGGCTCATGGTGCCTTACTTCAGCGCCTCGAACACGCGCTGACGACTTTCGTCGACGCTGCCGAGGCCCGACTTGCGGCGATACTGCGGCGCGCTCAGGCCGTTTTCAACGCCGCGCCCGGCCCATTGCTGGTAGTAATCGACGAGCGGCTTCGTTTGCGAGACGTAGACATCGAGCCGCTTTTTTAACGTCTCTTACATGTAGTACACGCGCTGGATAAACGGGTAGCCCGTGACGTCGTAC
>JBQCDS010000249.1:0-7813 GCA_051961035.1 Trinickia sp.
ACTCGAGCGGACGATCCAATCGATTTCCGTCGTGCGCCAAGCACGCGTGCATCTGGCCATTCCGAAGCCTTCGGTGTTCGTGCGCGAGAAGGAAGCGCCGACGGCATCGGTGCTCGTCAATCTGTACCCGGGCCGGATGCTCGACGAAGGGCAAGTCTCGGCGATCACGCACATGGTGGCCTCGAGCGTGGCCGATCTGCCGGCCAAGAACGTCACGATCGTCGATCAGGACGGCACGCTGCTCACGCAGCCTTCCGTGGGCACGGGCCTCGACGCCTCGCAGCTCAAGTACGTGCAGCAAGTGGAGCGCAACACGCAACAACGCATCGACGCGATCCTGGCCCCGCTGTTCGGCGCCGGCAACGCACACTCGCAGGTCAGCGCCGACATCGACTTCTCGCAATTGGAGCAGACGGCCGAAACCTATGGTCCGAACGGCAATCCGCAGCAAGCGTCGATTCGCAGCCGGCAAACGAGCGAACAGAGCGACATGACGCAAAGCGGCGCGGGCGGCGTGCCGGGCGCGCTGTCGAATACGCCGCCGCAGCCGGCGTCGGCGCCGATCGTCGCCGCAAGCGGCACGGCCGCCTCGGGCACGGTCACGACGCCTATCAGCGAGCGCAAGGACGCGACGACGAACTACGAGCTCGACAAGCACGTCACCCACATGGAGCAAGCCAAGGGCGGGGTCAAGCGCCTATCGGCTGCGGTCGTCATCAATTACCAGCGCGTCGTCGACGCGAAGGGCCACGCGACGATGCAGCCGCTCACGCCCGAGAAGCTGGCGCAGGTCAATCAGCTCGTGAAGGATGCGATGGGCTTCGACGCCAAGCGCGGCGACTCGGTCAACATCGTCAACGCGACGTTCACGACCGAAGCCGATCCGCTCGCGAACCTGCCCTGGTGGAAACAGCCGGAGATGATCGCGCTGGCGATTCAAGCGGCGAAGTGGATCGGCATCGGCCTGGTTGCGCTGATCCTCTATCTGATGATGGTCAAGCCCGCGATGAAGCGCGCGTTCCCGCCGCCGGCTCAGATTCAAGCCGCCGAGGGCGCGGGCGACGGCTCCATGCTGGATGGTCCCAGCGACCCCGTGCTGCTCGATGGCGGCTCGCCTTCGCCGGTCACGACGGCGATCAAGCTCGACAACGATATGGAGCAGAACCTCCTGGCGTTCGAGAGCGAGAAGCAGAAGTTCGAACGGAACCTCGATTACGCGCGGACCATCGCGCGCAAGGATCCGAAGATCGTAGCGACGGTTGTCAAGAATTGGGTGTCCGATGAGCGCTGAAGGGGTCAAGAAAAGCGCGCTTCTGCTGATGTCGATCGGCGAGGAAGAAGCGGCTGAAGTATTCAAGTTTCTCGGCCCGCGCGAGGTCCAGAAGATCGGCGCCGCCATGGCCGCGCTGAAGAACGTGACGCGCGAGGAAGTCGAGGGCGTCCTGCAAGACTTCGTCAAGGAAGCGGAGCAGCACACGGCCATGTCGCTCGATTCGAACGAGTACATCCGCTCCGTGCTGACGAAGGCGCTCGGCGACGACAAGGCCAACGTGCTCATCGATCGCATCTTGCAAGGCAGCGACACGAGCGGGATCGAAGGGCTCAAGTGGATGGATTCGCCCGCCGTGGCGGAACTCATCAAGAACGAGCACCCGCAGATCATCGCGACGATTCTCGTGCATTTGGATCGCGACCAAGCCTCGGAAATCGCCGCGTGCTTCACGGACCGGCTGCGCAACGACGTGCTGCTGCGTATCGCCACGCTCGAAGGTATCCAACCGGCCGCGCTGCGCGAACTCGACGACGTCCTGACGGGGCTGCTCTCGGGCAGCGACAACCTCAAGCGCAGCCCGATGGGCGGCGTGCGCACGGCGGCCGAAATCCTCAACTTCATGCCGAGCATGTACGAGGAGCCGATTCTCGAGAACGTCCGCCAGTACGATGCGGACCTCGCGCAAAAGATCATCGACCAGATGTTCGTGTTCGAGAACCTGCTTGATCTCGAGGACCGGGCGATTCAGCTGCTGCTCAAGGAAGTGGAGTCCGAAGCGCTCATCATCTCGCTCAAGGGCGCGCCGCCCGCGTTGCGTCAGAAGTTCCTGTCGAACATGTCGCAGCGCGCGGCCGAGTTGCTCGCCGAGGATCTCGACTCGCGCGGCCCGGTGCGGGTGTCGGAAGTGGAAACGCAACAGCGCCGCATCTTGCAGATCGTGCGCAACCTGGCCGAGAGCGGCCAGATCGTCATTGGCGGAAAGGCGGAAGATGCATATGTCTGATTCAGGCCGCTCGGACAAGAAGCCCATCTCGGCGTACCAGCGCTGGGAGATGGCTTCGTTCGACCCGCCTCCCCCACCCGATCCCGTGCGCGAGAACAAGCTCGCGCAGGAGATCCAGCGCATTCGTGCGGCCGCTCACCAGCAGGGGCTCGCGTCGGGGCATGTGGCCGGGCAGGCGATCGGTTATCAGGCCGGCTTCGATCAGGGCCATGCCCAAGGATTGGAGAAGGGCCGCCAGGAAGCGCATGCCGAAGCCGCACGGCTCGCGGGCATGGCCGATGCCTTTAAGGCCGCGCTGGACGGGGCCCAGATGGAAATGGCGGAATCGCTCGTCGCGCTGGCGATCGACATCGCGCAGCAGGTCGTGCGCCAGCACGTCACGCACGATCCGGCCGCCGTCATCGCTTGCGCCCGTGAAGTGCTCGCGGCGGAGCCGGCGTTGGCAGGCGCGCCGCAGCTTATCGTCAACCCCGCCGATCTACCGATCGTCGAAGCCTATCTGAAAGACGAGTTGGAAACGCTCGGCTGGAACGTGCGCACCGATATCGCCGTCGAGCGCGGCGGCTGCCGCGCGCAAGCCGCCACGGGTGAAATCGACGCCACGATCGGCACGCGCTGGCAGCGCGTGACGGCCGCCCTCGGCAAGGTAAGCCAATGGTGAACGAGACGACCGTCGAATCGCTGCGCGCAAGCGGGCTCTCGCCGCTCGAGGTCGAACTGGCGCTCGCCTCGTTCAGTCCGGAAGCGCTGCCCGAGGCGCGGCGCGCGCTTGGCCCGAATGGAAAGGAGACGGACGCCGCGTTTGCCGATGTGGATCCGACGGACCATTTGGCCGCGCTCGACGCCATCGACGCGATCACCAAGGCCGAGGCGGGCGACGACGCGCCCACGGCCGCGCACCGGGAGCGTCCCGCGCATGCGCCGCAGGCGGCTCCAAGCGCATCGCGCGCGGCCGCAGTGCCCGCCGCCCACCCCGCCTATACGCCCGATCCCGCGCTGGCGAACAACTGGCACTTGTCCGCTTGGCGCGCGCGCCTCGACGGCCTGCGCGAGCGCAATTCGCTCGCCCGGCCGCTGTCGGCGTGCGGGCGCCTCACGCGCGCGGCCGGGCTCGTGCTCGAAGCCATCGGCATGCGCATGGCGGTGGGCGCCGAATGCCTGATCGAAATGCCGCCCGGCAGCACGCTGCCGATGGCGGAAGCCGAAGTGGTGGGCTTTGCCGGCGATCGCCTCTTTCTCATGCCGACGACGGAAGTCGCGGGCCTGTTGCCCGGCGCGCGCGTTTATCCGCGCGAGGCCGCCCCGCTCGCCGATCCGCTCGCGGGCGCCAAGCGCCTGCCCGTCGGCTGGGGCATGCTTGGGCGCGTCGTCGATTCGTCGGGCCGCCCGCTCGACGGCCTCGGCCCCCTCGACACCGAGGCCGACGCGCCGCTGTCGGCCCCCTCGATCAATCCGCTGCAACGCGAGCCGATTCACCAGGTGCTCGATGTCGGCGTGCGCGCGATCAACGCGTTGCTCACGGTGGGGCGCGGCCAGCGCATGGGCCTGTTCGCGGGTTCGGGTGTCGGCAAATCGGTGCTGCTTGGCACGATGGCGCGCTATACGAGCGCCGAAGTCATCGTGATCGGGCTGATCGGCGACCGCGGCCGCGAAGTGAAGGAGTTCATCGAGCAAATTCTGGGCGAAGACGGGCTCGCCCGTTCCGTCGTCGTGGCGGCGCCCGCCGACGTCTCGCCGCTCATGCGGATGCAAGGCGCCACGTACGCCACGTCGCTCGCCGAATATTTCCGCGATCAAGGCAAGCACGTCCTGCTGCTCATGGATTCGCTCACGCGCTACGCGATGGCGCAGCGCGAAATCGCGCTCGCGATCGGCGAGCCGCCAGCCACGAAGGGCTACCCGCCCTCCGTGTTCGCGAAGCTGCCGGCGCTCGTGGAGCGCACGGGCAACGGCCCGGCCGGCGGCGGCTCGATCACGGCGTTTTATACGGTGCTGACGGAAGGCGACGATCAGCAAGACCCTATCGCCGACTCGGCGCGCGCGATTCTCGACGGCCACATCGTGCTGTCGCGCTCGCTCGCCGAAGCCGGCCATTATCCGGCGATCGACATCGAAGCCTCGATCAGCCGAGCGATGACGGCGCTCATCGACGAGAAACATCTGGACCGCGTGCGGCTCTTCAAGCAGATGTTGTCCCGTTATCAGCGCAATCGCGACTTGATCAACGTCGGCGCCTATTCGAGCGGACGCGATGCGCTGCTCGACCGGGCGATCGCGCTGTATCCACGCATCGAAGCATTTTTACAGCAGGGCTTTCGCGAATGTGCATCGTTCGAGCCAAGCCTCACCATGCTTGATGCGCTGTTTCAATGAGGAGTCCTAAGCAATGGCGAATCATTTCCCGATCAAGACGCTGATCGACCTCGCGCAAAACGATGTCGACGCGGCGGCCAAGCAGCTCGGCCGCGCGCAGCGCGAACGCGCGGACATCCAGGCGCAGCTCGATTCGTTGGTCCGCTATCGCGACGAGTATCACGCGAACTTCTCGGCTTCGGCCCAGGCCGGCATGCCCGCCGGCAGCTGGCGCAACTTTCAGGCGTTCATCGATACGCTCGACGCGGCGATCGAACAGCAGCGGCGCCTACTCGTGGCGGCCACCTCACGCCTCGAGGCGGCCAAGCCCGAGTGGCAGAGTCAAAAGCAAAAGCTCGGCTCGTATGAAGTGCTGCAAGCGCGCTCGGTCGCGGCCGAGGCACGCGTGGCCGCGCGGCGCGAGCAACGCGACGCCGACGAGCACGCCGCGAAAGCGCTGCGCATGCGGCGCGAAAACTTGAACTGAACTCGAATCGAATCGGCCGGCCAGCGCGATTGACGCGGCCGCCGACCACATAAAAGGCATCGCCATGTCGTCCATCTCCTTCCTCGGGTCTCTCACCGATACACCCGGCGTCTCGTCCGGCAGCGCCGGTTTTGGCGCGAACGCGCCGGCGCCGACGCCTTTTTCGCAGACGCTCCAGCAAAGCGTGAACGCGCAACAGCAAGCCGCGCATCAGGCCCAGGCCCACGCCAATACGCCGCCCCCGAAGGCCGCGCAAAGCAGCAACGCCTCGCAGGCGAATTCCACGTCGAAAAACGCCGATGCGGCGAACCGCAAGGACGGCAGCGACGCCGCGCCGAGCTCAGAGGCGTCGTCCGGCGCGAAGAGCAGCGAGGGCAGCGACGGCAACCCCTCCGCGCAATCGAGTACGGGCACGAAGCACGGCGACGCGTCCGCGGACGCACAGCAAACGAGCCAAGGCCAAACGGCCGCCGCGGACGCGAGCAATGCCGCCGCCCAGGCGCAGGCCGCAGCCGGCGCCGCCGCGCAGCAAGCGCAGGCCGCCGCCAACGCCGCGGCCACCGGCGCGACGGGTGCCGGCGACGATGCAGCCGGAGCGACAGCTGGCATCGACGGCAAGTTGGGCAAAGGCACGGCCGCGCCGAAGACGGTGCGCGCGGCGCTCGAAGCCGCATTGGCGGCGCAGATGGGCGTGCAGGGCGCGAGCGCGGGCGCTAGCGGGGCTTCGGGTACGCAAGTACTCGGCAACGCGGGCGCGACGGTCGGCACGGGCACGCTCGGCAACGGTATGGGCTCGCTGCCTTTGAGCGGCAAAGCCATCGGCGCGCTCACGGGCGACGGCAAGAACGCCAATGCGCAGGCGATCGGCAATGCGGCGAACGAAGCCGCCAAGGCGACGCCGGACGCGACGGCATCGCCCGCCAGCGCCGCCACCGCTCAGGCGCAGGCGATCGCGGGCGGCGGCGATGCCACAGCGGCCATCGCCACGCTCAAGGACAACGCGGAAGCCGCACGCTCGGCGCTGGCCGCCACGCAAGCGGCCTCGGCGTCCAGCGTCGCCAGCGCGGCCGCCCAGGCTGCGGCGGGCACGCCGAACGCCGCCGCTCAGGCGGCGGCCGCCTCGATCGCGCCGCAAGTTGGTACGCCCGATTGGGAAGACGCATTTAGCCAGAAGGTCGTTTTCCTCACGAACGCGCACCAGCAAAGCGCCGAGTTGACGCTCAACCCGCCCGATCTCGGCCCGCTGCAAGTCGTTTTGCAAGTCGCCGACAATCATGCGCACGCCTTGTTCGTCTCGCAGCATCAGCAGGTGCGCGAAGCGGTCGAAGCCGCGTTGCCGAAGCTGCGGGACGCGCTCGCGGCCGGCGGCCTCGGGCTCGGCAGCGCGAGCGTCAGCGACGGCTTCGCACGTCAAGCAAACCAGCAGCAAGCGGGCTATCAAAGCAGCGGTAACGGGCGGCGCGGCGGCGGCAGTTCGGGCGGCGGCATCGGCGACGATACGGTTGTATCCACCACGGCAGTGAACTCGCGCCGCACAGTGGGCCTCGTCGATACGTTCGCTTAAGCGGAAAGCCCGGGGCCCGAAGCCCGGGGCGCCAGGCCCAAAGGCCGTAGCTCGAACCTAAAGCCAACGAGCTCGAGCCGGAGCCCAACCTCGAGCCGGAGCCCGGCCGAACGCTAGCCCGGGCCCATTTTCGGCACACCGGCGGCCCCCAAGCGGCCGGGCCGCCGGCGCGCGTCCTCACGCCGCGCGGTATCGTCCGCCGGGATGGGATCGCCTCGTGCTCCCCATTTCTGCGCCCGATTGCAAGGCCATCGTCTTAAACGGATGAGATGGCGTCGAATGTCCCTTCTTTTCGGCATATCGCTCCTGCCCGGAATAGCCAAAAATTCAACCTACCGAATTCACGCAAAGCATTGTCATGGCATCCACGACCGCAGCTCAGCAGACCGTCGAAGTTCCCGCGAAAAAGCGCAAACTCAAACGCATCGTGCTGATCGTATTGATCGCATTGGTCGCGGCAGGCGCCGCCGCCGCGGGCATGTACTTTTTCTTGCTCAAGCATGGGATCGGCAACGGCAAACCCGTGCCGCCGCCGCCCCCGCCGCCGCCGGTGTTCTTCGCGCTCGACCCGATGACGGTCAACCTGCTGTCCGACGACGGGCAGCACTACCTGCGCGTCGGCCTGTCGCTGAAGTTGAAGGACAGCAAGATCCAGGACGCCCTGCAAGAGCACATGCCGGAAATCCGCAGCCGCATCTTGCTCGATCTGTCGAATAAGCATCCCGAGGAGCTCGAGACGCTCGCCGGCAAGCGCGCCCTGTCGGAGGAATTGAAGACGCTGATCGAGAAGCCGACGGACGCAAGCGAGCCGCCCGTGCATGTCGAGGAAGTGCTCTTCACGGAATTCGTGGTCCAGTAATCGCGCGGCGCCCGGCGTCCGCGCCGGGCCGAACCAGCCACTACGGGCGATTTTCACCAACCGCAATTTAGGAACGAGCAAAAGCGATGGGCCACGAAGAGTTTATGTCCCAAGAGGAAGTCGATGCACTCCTCAAGGGCGTAACCGGCGAATCGGATACCGATGCCGAAAACGGCGACAAGGCGACTGTTCGGCCCTACAACATCGCGACGCAAGAGCGGATCGTTCGCGGCCGGATGCCCGGCCTCGAAATCATCAACGAGCGCTTCGCGCGT
>JBQCDS010000250.1:0-3575 GCA_051961035.1 Trinickia sp.
GCCCCAGTGCACGGTGACGATCTGGTCGCGCTTCATGTCGCCCTTCAAATCGAACGACAGGCCGTCCTCGCACGACCACAGCACCGCGCCTTCGGGCACGGGATCCGTCTTGGCAACCGATTTGATCGGCTTGCGCTTGACGAGGCGGTGCTTTGGCGCGGGCGCCTTGGCCTTTTTCTTCGTGGCAGTGCTCGCGGAATGTTCAGCGAACGCATTGTTCGCGCCGACGAGCGTCGTGAGCGACAGCGAGGTAACGACGGCGGCGATCAGCAGTTTCTTCATGGAATCAAGACCTTTCGAATAACGGTGAGGCAAATAGAACGCGAACCGCGCGGCGGTGGACCGGCCGGCTATTCGGCGCGCGCTATTTTCTCCTATTTGGCGGTACAACTTCGGATTTCGGGGCGTCGCGTTCCGGATTGTTCCAACAACGGTGCCGTTTCGGGCGGCAGCGGTCTTCCCGTCGCATGGGCCCGGCGCAGCACCGACCAGTAGTAGCGATAGCTGGCCCGGTCGTGCAGCGTATCGCCGTGGCGCGTCGGGCCCCATTGCGCGGCTTGAGCCGCGAGCAAGATCTCCGCCGCCGTGGCAATGGCGTCGTCGCGCGGTGCGAACGCGGCGACGATGACGGGCACCTGCGCCGGATGGATGCTCCACATGCGCATATAGCCGAATTCGTCGCGTGCGCGTGAGGCGTCCGCCGCCACGATCGACATGTTGCGAACTTCCGTGCTCACATTGTGCGAAGGCACGCGCCCGTACGCATGGCAGGCCGCCGCGATCTCGAGCTTGGCGCGTCGCACGAGCGGGTGATCGAACTGACCGGGCGAGCGCATTGCCGAATCGGGAATCGCGCCATGATGCGCCGAGACGAAATCCATGAGCCCAAACGAGAGCGCCTCGACCGTCGGCAGCGACGCGAGGCGAAAGACGTCCGCAAGCGCCCCGTGCGTTTCGATCAACAGCTGGACGGGAATCGGCCTCTCGATCCCGAACTCGCGGCGTGTCGCTTCGATGAACGCGCACATTTCGGCGGCGTCGGCCGCGCTGCGCACCTTGGGCAGCGTGATGTAGGCGGGCGCGCGTTTCGCGGCGCGCAAGATGAGACGGACGTCGTCGCGCCAATGCGGGTGGGCGAAGTCGTGAATGCGCACACCGACGCGCTCGAAGCGATCGTGCTCGCCGCCGATGAAGGACGCGGCGAGTTCCGCATGCTCGGCTTCGTGGCCGACGGCGGCGCCGTCCTCGCAATCGAGCGTCACGTCGAAAATGGGCCCGAGCTCACTCTGGAGTTCGAGCGATTTGCGCATCAGCTTTTCGCTGCCCGCGTAGTGATCGCAGACGGGCAGCAGCGCGGGCGGCATTTCGCCTTCAAACAAGACTTCGGCGGGAGTGAGAGCGCGCATGTTGAGCGTCACAAGCTTCGATCGTGTTCCAAAAGCCCGGATTCGGGCGGGCTCTGCATGCATGCGGTCTCGAGAGGCCGCGAGGCGGGACGGTGGGCGTTGCGAGCGCATCCGACTTCGCTGAACGAAAGACCGGGCACCGCAGCGCTGCGCCGCAAAGCACGCGCGAATCCGATACGGGAGCCGGCGCCGGACGCCCGCATCGAAAGAATGCGGGCGTGCGCGGCGCCGGGCTCGCGAATCGTTCGCCGGGCGCCTGCGCATGCAGGCCGCACCGGCACCTCGGCACTTAGCCGAGCAGGTGTTGCACGCCGTCGCGCTCTTCGAGCAATTCCTTCAGCGTGAAGTCCATCTTCTCGCGCGAGAAGGCGTCGATTTGCAGGCCTTCCACACGCTTGTACTCGCCGTTTTCGCAAACGACGGGCACGCCGTAGACGATGTCTTCGGGGATACCGTACGAGCCGTCCGACGGGATACCCATCGTGACCCACTTGCCGTTCGTGCCGAGCACCCAGTCACGCACGTGGTCGATCGCCGCGTTGGCGGCGGACGCCGCCGACGACAAGCCTCGCGCCTCGATGATGGCCGCGCCGCGCTTGCCGACAGTCGGGATGAACGTGTTGCGGTTCCATTCGTCGTCGTTGATGAGCTTCGTCAACGATTGGCCTTCGGCCGTCGCGAAACGGAAATCGGGGTACATGGTGGGCGAGTGATTGCCCCACACGGCGAGCTTTTCGATCGAAGCAACGGGCTTGCCCGACTTCGCGGCGAGCTGCGACAGCGCGCGGTTGTGGTCAAGGCGCAACATGGCCGTGAAGTTCTTCTTCGGCAGATCGGGGGCCGACTTCATGGCGATGTAAGCATTCGTGTTGGCCGGGTTGCCGACGACGAGCACTTTCACGTCGCGGCTGGCGACTTCGTTCAGCGCACGGCCTTGAACCGTGAAGATTTCCGCGTTGGCGGAGAGCAGATCCTTGCGCTCCATGCCTTTCGAGCGCGGGCGTGCACCCACGAGCAGAGCGACGTCGGCGTCCTTGAACGCCACCTTCGGATCGTCCGTCACGACCACGCCCGAGAGCAGCGGGAATGCGCAGTCTTCCAACTCCATGACGACGCCCTTAACGGCGGCTTGCGCTTGCGGGAGGTCGAGCAGTTGCAAGATGACGGGCTGGTCCTTGCCGAGCAGATCGCCATTGGCGATACGAAACAGCAGCGAATAACCGATTTGACCCGCGGCGCCGGTGACGGCAACGCGCTTTGCGGACTTAGCCATTGAAAACTCTCCAAGAATGCGTTGGTGCGTTTGGGTAGCGTCTACGCTAGGGAAAACGCCATTTTATGCGCGTTAAGCGCAGCGTGTAGGTGTAGTGGCCTAAACCCTCGCCCGCGACGGAGTGTAGGAGCGAGGCTCTGCAAAGTCAACCGTATCTTATGTCTTATATAAGACATATGAATCTGGCAGGAAAGCCTGGACGCGCGCGTGCGCTTTGTGTTGAAATGCGCGCATGAATGCGAACCAGGCAAGCGCGGGCAACCCGAACGGCCAGTCCGGCGACGGCACGGCTGCGGGCACCCCTTCGCCGACGTTCAGCCCGCTGTACCAGCAGATCAAGGGGCTCATTACCCAAAGCCTGGAGTCCGGCGAATGGAAGCCCGGGGAAATCATCCCGAGCGAAGTCGAGCTCGCCGCGCGCTATAAGGTGAGCCAGGGCACGGTCAGAAAGGCGATCGACGAATTGGCTGCCGAGAATCTTGTCGTGCGCCGCCAGGGCAAAGGTACGTTCGTTGCAACTCACAACGAGGACCGCGCGCAATTCCGCTTTCTGCGGCTATTGGCGGACGACGGTGCCGAGCATCCGCACGTGAGCAGGCTGCTTGAATGCCGGCGTCTGCGCGCGCCTGCTGAAATCGCGCGCCAGCTCGAGCTGAAACCGGCCGACCCGGTCGTTCTCATCAAGCGTCTGTTGCAATTCGACGGCGTCGCGACGGTGCTCGACGAGATCTGGTTGCCCGGAGCGGTATTTCGCGGCTTGACGCTCGAGCGCTTGAGCGAATACAAGGGGCCGCTCTATGCGATGTTCGAGGCGGAATTTGGGACGCGCATGATCCGTGCATCGGAAAAGATCCGCGCGGTGGCGGCCGAACCGGGCGTGGCCGAGTTGTTGGCCG
>JBQCDS010000251.1:0-3193 GCA_051961035.1 Trinickia sp.
CTGTCTTGCCGGCGAGATCGGAGCGATGCAGCACGTTCGTACCCGCCCCGGTGCCCGCGGTGGCCACCGAGTGCAGCATGCTGTTCATGAGGTAAGCATTTCCGGCACTGATCGAGCGCGGCGCATCGCGTCCGGCGACGATCGGCTGCGCCTTCGCGATCGGCTGGCCGCGCGCATCGTCCACTTCCTCGATCAAATACGGATTGACCCGATAACCGCCGTTGGCAAATACCGAATACGCCGCAGCGGATTGCAGCGGCGTGACGAGGCCCGCGCCGAGCGCCATCGGCAGATACGGCGGCGTCTTGTCGACGTCGAAGCCGAAGCGCTGGGTGACGTAATCTTGCGCGTACTTCGTGCCGATGTAGGACAGGATACGGATCGAGACAAGGTTCTTCGATTTCTCGAGCCCGACGCGCATCGACATCGGCCCTTCCGGGTGATCGTCGTCTTTCGGCTCCCACGGCTGGCCGCCCGGCACGCTAGGCGGGAAATACAGGGGCGCATCGTCGATGATCGTGGCCGGCGCGAGCCCCTTGTCGAGCGCAGCCGAATAAATGAACGGCTTGAAGCTCGAACCGGGCTGACGCCACGCCTGCGTCACGTGGTTGAACTTGTTCTTGTTGAAGTCGAAGCCGCCGACGAGTGCTCGCACCGCCCCATCTTGCGGCGCGAGCGAGACGAGTGCCCCTTCGACTTGCGGCAACTGCGTGATTTGCCAATGGCCCTTCTCATCGGGCATCAGGCGCACGATCGAACCGGGCCGAATGCGCTGCTTTTCCGAGGCGCGCGGGCTCAGCGCCGATTGCGCGAAGCGCAGCCCGTCGCCGTTCACCTCAGCCTTGCCGCCGTCGACGAACTGCACCGTCACTTGCTTCGGGCTCGACTCGGTCACGACACCGGCAACGAGTTCGCCGTCGTCGGGGTGATCGGCGAGCGCGTCGTCGATCGCTTCGTCGCGTTCATCCCCCGCCTCCGGCAATTCGACGAACCCCTCCGGCCCACGGTAGCCGTGGCGGCGCTCGTAGTCCATCACGCCCTTTCGTACCGCGCGATAAGCGGCGGCCTGATCGGCCGAGTCGATGGTGGTCGTGACCGTCAGGCCGCGCGTGTAGGTTTCGTCCTTGTACTGCGCATACATCATCTGCCGCACCATTTCGGCGACGTACTCGGCGTGCACGCTGTACTCGTTGCCCGCCACCTTCGTGTGGATCGGCTCCTTCACGGCTTCGTCGTATTGCGGCTGCGTTATGTAGCCGAGTTCGAACATGCGCTTGAGGATGTATTCCTGCCGGATCTTCGCGCGCTTGGGATTGACGATCGGGTTGTAGGCCGACGGCGCCTTGGGCAGCCCCGCGAGCATCGCGGCCTGAGCGATCGTGATGTCTTTCAGATCCTTGCCGAAGTACACGCGCGCGGCCGCGGCGAAGCCGTAGGCGCGCTCGCCCAGATAAATCTGGTTCATATAGAGCTCGAGGATCTGATCCTTCGTGAGTGCGCGCTCGATTTTGTAGGCGAGCATCATCTCGTAGATCTTGCGCGTGTAGGTCTTCTCGCTCGAGAGGAAGAAGTTGCGCGCAACCTGCATCGTGATCGTACTCGCGCCTTGCGAGGCGCCGCCGTGCATCAGATCGGCCGTGCCCGCGCGCAAGATACCGATGAAATCGACGCCGCCGTGTTCATAGAAGCGGTAATCCTCGATCGCGAGGACCGCTTTTTTCATGATGTCGGGGATGTCCTTGAAGCGCACCAAGTTGCGCCGCTCTTCGCCGAATTCGCCGATCAGCACGTGATCGGCCGTATAGACGCGCAGCGGCACCTTCGGGCGGTAGTCCGTCAGGACGTCGAGCGACGGCAGTTGCGGTGCCATGACGATCAACGCATAGCCGACGGTCAGCGCGCCGACGACGACCATCGCGGCCATGAGGCCGGCGAACGTCAGTGCGATGCGTGCGCCAAGGGAACGGCGGCTAGCGGGAGCGGAACGGGAAGGATCTCGGTCGTCGGTGGAAGGCGGTCGTTTAATCGTAGGCATGACGGCATGAACGGCGCGGGTCTCAACGCCTCGCTCGCGCGGGCGGCAACCGCCGCGCAACTCGTAGTAATCGTATGGCTGGCCGTGTTCGGCAACTGTTCGGCGGTGAACCGCCGAGCCGGCCAACAGCGCATTTTAATGAAATCGCCGATCCCGTATCGGAATTTTTTTGTAAGATTTGACACAACTCGGGACGCAACGCGGCACATTCGCCCGATAGCAAGAGGTTATCAACAGAAAATGTTGAAAGACCTGTGGAAAAACTGCAGAAAACGCGTGCAACTCACTGACGCGGCAGCGATATCGCTGGCGGGTGCGTTTCGTGGCAGCACGCGCCGTTTTATGAGGGAAAATAGCGTTGCGCCACCCCGGTTTCCGGGCGTTGCGAGCCGCACCCCGTGACCACCGCCACCGAGCCAAGCATGAATTCAAGCAGCGAACGCCTCGTCTTTTTCGTCACGCCTGCGCAAAAGCGCGTGCTATCAGCCCGTGCCGCACGCATGGGGATCAGCCTCAGCGAACTCGTGCGGCGCGCGGTGCTCGCATTCGAAGATACCGGGCAAGAGGTACGCGCGGCGGGGCTCGTCGATCGGTTGGCCGCCGCGAGCGAGGCGAGCCGCAACGACACCTTGCGCCGTCTCGCGCAAGCGCAGCAGCCGCGCGAACGCGACAGCGCGCACGCTCCCACGACAACATGCCCATCGCGCCCGTCCACCCAGTCATCGCCAAGCGATTCCCACATGTCGGAGTCCCCGGCCGAGGCCAGTGCCACCACTACCCGCGCCACGGCCACCGCCGCCACACTGCCGGTCGCGGCCGCCGTGGCGCGGGCGTTAGTCGCTCAGGAACAAGCGCAAGCCGAGGAGCAATCGGACGCCGAAACGGAAGCGTTAGTCGCCCGCGTCGTCGGTGCTGCGTCGCCAGGCTCGGTTTAAGCGGGGCTTAAAGAAACGCTGATGTACTATCGGCTGGCGGAAAAAAGCTGGGACTCGATGAAGACGCGACTCTTGCAATCGCGGTGCGCGCCCCGACATTCGGCTCGCGCGCCGCGCTGCCGGATGCAACGGCGCGTAGCATAGACGTCACTGGACAAACCGCCACACGCTCACGCTCGGCCCGAATTCAATTCACGGAGGATTTCATGTCGCTATTCGACTC
>JBQCDS010000252.1:0-4989 GCA_051961035.1 Trinickia sp.
CAGCATGCGCACGAGCCGGAAAAGCGGTTCTTCTTGCGTTCGGCTTCATCGGTTTGGCCCAAACAGATGGCGTCGCAGCTCCATGAAGACGATTTCATCGTTCTGGCACCCGCATTCACGCTGACGGAGTTGACCGACGCGTTCAAGATCGGATTTCTGCTCTACGTCGCGTTCATCGTCGTCGATCTGGTTATCGCTAACACCCTGATGGCCATGGGCTTGAATCAGGTACAGCCTACCAACGTAGCGATCGCGTTCAAGTTGATGCTGTTCGTCGTCATGAACGGGTGGTCCACACTCGTTCACGGGCTCGTACTGACTTACCGCTAACCTGCCGACAAGGCAAGCCATGGAAACCGACACGCTCATTCGCATGACGACTCATGCGCTGCTGCTCTGCCTTTACATCTCGCTGCCCATTGTGGCCGGGTCGGCGCTAACCGGCCTCTTGATATCGTTCTTGCAAGCCATTACGTCGATGCAAGATCAGAGCATCTCCTACGGAGTCAAGCTCGTGGTGGTGACGGTCGTGATTCTCGTTACGGCGCCATGGGCCGGGTCAGCGGTGCTGCGTTTCGCGAATGAAATCGTTTCGATCGCCATTCCATCATGAGCATCCGAGAGCTCACCCATACCTATGCGGTGCGCGAGCCGCAGGTCGACGCATCGCCTGGGGAGAACGCGAAGCACGCGAATGCCAACCCTTTCACCGCTGGCGTCTATAAGCACGCCATGTTTCGTACGACCATAAAGAAGCAGCACTCGGTTAAAAAGCGTCGGTTTCTTGCGAAGCTCAAAAAGCCCGGTGTCGGACCACACGCAGCGAATCGAAGCGGCACGGCACATTCCGTCACCCACGGAAAGCCGAGCGCGCATCCGCGCGTCTCGCGCGACGCCAATGGTCAGGGAAGGACTAGGAACGGCCGCCAAAGCGGCCATGATGATGAGGACGACGCCCGCGATTGCCCAGGCAGGGAAGCGTCGCGCGATGGCAAGTTCGACATGTCTAAAAAGGCGGCCAAGCCTGCCGTCGTGGAGCCGCCTGATCCCTTGCTGCTCTGCGCAGACCGCTTTATGGACTTGCCTAGCCGCGAGCGACTCATTTTCGACGAGCATGCAAAGCTGTTGCTATCGGTCACACCGATCGAACAGGGGGCGGACGAGGCGCAGGCACGCAAGATACAGAATCTGATCGTGGCCCTGCTTGCGCATCAAGACACGGTTCCGATGACACCGTCCCAGCTCGAGCAAGCCGCCGCACGCACGGAGGTCATCCTGCGCGGTTGCACCGGACGTGCTCTATCCCTGCACCGTTTGCGGCGCGGCTTGCTTCGCGCGCGCGAAAAGCTGCAAATCGAATGCAAGGTCGAAGCCGGCGCGTTGGATCGCATTCGCGAGAGGCTCTGCAATGCGCGAAAGTCCGTTCGGGCGACGATGCGCGACGCGTTTCGGGATAGTAGCAATGGCCAAACGATCGCTGTCAGCGGGGATTCTATCGCTGAACCGATCAAGTCTCTCGCTCGTCCGACGGCCGGCAAGGCGAAGTAGTCGATGCGATCTTCTCCTGCCATTCGCTCCTACGGCGAAAGACACGGGGCCTCGATTCGCGCTCGCCGCGCAACTTTCGCGTTTTGACGATTCGTGACAGTTTTCGCGAGTACATTGAAGTCATCGATAAGCAACGCAAACACAGGCAAAGGTAGCTGATATGAAACGAATTCGCTTCCTAACCGGTGCACATGCAGGCGCAGAAGTACCGCTGTCGGCCGGCAAATACGGAATCGGTGCGCAAGAAGCTTGCGACATTTGCATAAGCGATTGGCGAGAGGATCCGCTGACGCTCTTCGTTGACGACGCTGACCATGCCTTCATGCTCCCGAACGGAAGCGAAAATGTCGATGCCGCCGGCACGCCTGTAGTCGACTTCACTGCTTTGCGTTTCGGAGATGTCACGCTCTGCCTCGGTCCAAACGATGCGGCATGGCCGACCGATATCGAGTTGCTGAGCGGCATGTTCTCTCCCGCAAAAAAAGCGGATTCTCCCTCTGCAAATCGTCGCTCGTTGACATTGGCCGGCATCGTACTCGCGAGTACGATGGTCGCTTCCGCGATGGGTGCGGGTGCCATCATTGCCGGGACGCAACCGAGTGAAGCGGTCGGTGCAGCGACGAATCTCGACGCGCTAGCCGCGCAACTTTCGGCATCGCTACATGCAGCCGGTCTTAAGGAACTCAATGCCAATGTGACCGGGAACACGCTGATCGTGCGAGGCATGGTGCCGTCGGCAGCCCAGGACATCGCGGCGCGCAAACTGATCGCCCGCGTTGGCACACTGCCCATCCAACGCGGGTACGACGTCGCCGAAAACGACGTGCGCAGCATGCAGGAATCCCTTGGAATCGTGGGCGCACAGGTGCACTACGTCGGCAATGGCGTTTTCCGGATAAGCGGCAGCGTACCGTCACTCGATCGCTTCCGGCAAGCGCTCACCGGCGTGCGCAACGACTTCGATGGCAACGTCAAGCGGATTGAAACCGCAGTGCGCGAACTGTCGGTTCCCGCCGTTACCACCGCCTACTCGGAAATGATCGCGATCGGCGACGTGCGATACATACAGACACCTGACGGTGTGAAGCACGTCTACCCCTCAACGCCACATTCGATCAATTGACTGGAGTTGTGCCATGTACGAAAAACTGGAGGCTGTCGCGCCGTTGCTGGAGAAACTTGGCGCCACGCTGGCAGCACCCGATGCAAGCTCATCCGTGCTATCGATCACGACCGCATTGGCCGAAACCGCACGCGAAATCAGCGACGCCGCGCCGCTCACGAAGTCTCCCGAAGAGCGGTCGGAACTGCAACGGATTTATCGAGGACTGATCGCCGCGAAGCAACTGGTCGCGGACCTGCATGAGCTTGCTTCTGCATAGTTACCGCTTTTTGTCGTTGCGGTTGTCGTTGTCTCTTTCTTAATCGGTGTTGTTCATGTTGTCGTGAGAATGAGGCAAGCGTTGTCATCCCGATGGCTACGCGGCTTCATTCAGATCGGCATTCACCTCCCCAAAAGGGAATTTATCAAGGAGTCATATCATGGGTTGGGGTAGCACTGTGGCACATGCAGGTTCGGTATGGAACACCACGATGCAAACGGCGGCGCAAATGGAGAGCGACACGAAAGCCTCCATGTTCATGTCGCGGCTCCAAGGGAAACTCGGCTTGGAATCGAATTGCGCTGCGGCAGAATGTGATTTCGAAAAAAATCTGGGCTCGAACATCAAGAATGGGGCGCCCCAAGGCTGATTCCCCCACAGCGTTTCTAGCTCGATTCGCATGGCGGCACCCCCTCGTATTCACAGTATGGCGGGGGTAGCTGCCCTTTTTTCTTCACTCACGTCCATCCATTCAAAGCTCGACCGATGACTTGGGAACGCTACGAGGCACTCGTCCGAGACCTTTGCATCGAGGTCGGCCTAGCCAACCCCGAGCATGTGCTCGACACACGCGCCATCGAGGTAGAAGGCTTCGACGTGCGCATCGACCACCTCGAGAAGGATCCCGAGGCTGTCTATGTGAATTTTCATTACGGCACCGTCACGGCCGGGCGCACGCTCGTGATATTCAGGCTCATGCTGGAGGCGAACCTGCTGATCTACGCGCAAGACCAAGCACAGCTCGGGCTCGACACCGACACGGGCGGAATCGTCCTCCTCATTCGGCTGCCTTTTGCGCCGGATCTCACCGCCTCGGTCGTGGCCGATTTGCTTTTGCATTACGCCGAGCACGGCCGCTACTGGCGGCAAAACATCATCGAGTCAAGCGACGAAATGTTCGATGGGCTTGCTAGTGGCGACTACACGTGGCTGCGTGCTTAGCGCATCGTCAGTCCTTGCGGATCAACCCTCGATCGGCATCGGCACCAAGACAACGAGCCGTTGCTGCCCGCCCGCCGAGCGCGTCTTCTCGCCCTGCCTGGTAAGAAGCACCAAAGCATCGCCCCGGGCCAGCGTGGTGCGCACCGTAACTGGCCTCGGCTGCTCGCCATTGCGTCGGCTTCGATCGACGCTATCGCCGCTATCGCCGCTATCGGCGTCGCCGGCTGCCCGGTACGCCCCCCCTGCGTCACGCACCGTCGTCACGAGCTGAAACAGCGACGCACTTCCCTTGCCGCTTAGATCCGGTTCGATGGCCACTGAAGTCGCATCATCCGCCACACGAGGCGCACCCTTTTCTTCGCTCGATCCGTCCGCATCGTCCTGCTCGATCGATACGAATTCCCGGCAGTCGATCGAAACCGGCGCATGATCGACCGTGACAAGATCGCGGTCGATGCATACTCGGGCCTTTCCTGTCTGCCGGAGCGCATGCAGTTGCGCGAGCAACGCGGTAGCGCCGTCGTGAAGCAGCATGTGGGTCGCTGGCGCGCCGCCGCTCTCCGAATCGGATGGATTCAGATCGAGCGCCGCGAACGCATCCGCATCGACATCGAACACGTAAGCGCGAATCGACATTGCGCGCGGCTTGCTGTCGAACCTCATGATGAGCTGCCGGTCGGCATCGATGCGTTCGGGCCGATCGCGTACGAGCACGGCGTTCGTTCGCGCATCGGCCTCGAAAATCGGCAACGGAACATCGAATTGCAGCCGCTTAGGCGCAGGCGTGGCCGCCGAGGCAGCGGAAGCGGAGGAAGCGGAGGCGTCCTCACGCTCCGTGCCACGCACGCGCCGTTGCAAACGCGCCGCTAGCCCTGGCGCCGTCACCGTCTGCCCGGTCAGCGCGAGCATGCGATCCGCCGCATTTTCGAATTTCAGCGGCACGGCGCGAACGACCGTATCGACGCGCGCCCGCGCGTCGTCCTCGATCTGCCGCACGGCAGCGGCGACGCGATCGACATAGCTCGACGGCCCCGAAACGGTCAGCGTGTTGCGCGTCGCATTCACCGAAATCGGCATGCGTGCGTTCTCCACGGCGTCGCGTTCGAGCCGCGCCTCG
>JBQCDS010000253.1:0-3479 GCA_051961035.1 Trinickia sp.
AGTTGCCGGAAATAGCCGATCGAGGCGCGACTGGTGATCAAGTAGATGCGATAACGAGAATTGTCAATTTGCATGCGGATCGTTACAGTTACGCGGCTCGTGTCGCGAATTTCGAAGATATTATTGCGAGTGGAGATTTAAATTGAAATTCATCATTGTCAAAGAGTCGATTTTTCGGGTGATTGTCATTTCTCTGATGAATTTAGGGATAGATGCCCGCGCCGAGGAGACGACGCTATGTCGAGCTCATGAGGAGGTCTATTTTAGCTGTCCGGTCGGCGGAAAAATAATATCTCTGTGCGCCTCAGGCAACATATCACCGGACAACGGATATATCCGGTATCGCTTCGGCACGCCTGATCATGTGGAATTGCAATATCCCGATGACAATCATTCATCCAAAAGTCGTTTTACGATCAGTGATATTTCTGGGGGGAATTTGAACTTCACGCACGTGAAATTCAAATCTGGAGGGTATGATTATGTGATGTATCAGGGTTTCCCTAGTGGTCTATACATCAAAAGGAAGGGGCGAACGATCGCGAACCTAACCTGCGATGAAGGCATCTATCAGCAGTTAAGCCAACGGGCATACCGAGGAATGCCAACCGTGCCACCAGTCGACGGCATAGACGACTGACCAAGGTTCACGTGCCCCCGGTTTTAGCACGAAGCGCAGCTAGAGTCCGAGGTTAACAATCCCGCTGCCTGATAGCCTCTAACTGAGGGGGGCGTAACAACGGCACGGCTTCGCAGTCCCAACGTCGGCGAACGGATCGGATCGGATCGGGTCGGTCGGGTGCGCCAGGTGCGCCAGGTGCGCGGCGGCTTCTGCGACGGCGACGCCCGTCATACTCGATGCGTCGGGAGCCTATCCGGTTTCTTGCGTGTGAGGCATAAACTATCGGCAAAGGAGCCGAAATGCCTCGCAAACGCGGATATGTCGTCAACGCAGTGACAGCCGCAGCAAAAGCCGCACGATGTCGCGAGAGGCCGGGCCGCACCTCAATGTACCCCGCATATACCGATCAAGCCGCGTCGCCGCGGGCAGCGCGATCGTCGCTAAAGGCCGACATCGCTTCAACCGCCGCGCTCCCCAACCCCGCCCAAACCAGCCATTGCCCGCGCAGCGCGAGCACCACAAGGCACGTGCAACCCGCAAGCACGCCAAACGTGGCGAAGCCCATCTGATAGCTGCCAGTGCTTTCCTTGGCGATCCCCATGACGACAGGCAGATAAAAACCGCCAATGCCGCCCGCCGCGCCGATCATCCCCGACAGCAGCCCCGTCTTGCTTTTCCAGCGGTGCGGAACGAGCTGGAACGTGGCGCCGTTGCCTATACCGAAGGCAAGGTACAAGCACACGAGGATCGCAATGCCGCCCGCGAGCGGCGGCATCCAGGCGGCGAACGCAAAATCGGCCAACGAGATCGCCGCAAGCACACCGGTGAGCGCACGCACGCCCGTGATTCGATCGGCCAAATAGCCGCCCATCGGCCGCACGATCGCACCGAGGAAGGCGAGCATCGACATCAACGAGCCAGCTTCGAGCTTCGGCATGTGATAGAGCGTGGTGAGCAACAGCGTCACATACGACGACATGCCGACGAAGCCGCCGAACGTAATGCTGTACACAAGCATCATGGCCCACGTGTCGCGCTCGGCGAGCACGGCGCGATAGCGCGACGGCAGCAGGCCGATGGCGCCGGCGGCGCCGAGCACGGGAAGCAGCAGCACGCCGGTTCTGCCGGAGCCGAACATGCCCGCATGTACCGCGAGCACGAGCGCAACGAGGCCCGCGAGGATAGCCGCGAACCCGGCCATGGCGCGCGCGCTCCCGCCCGTTTTCTCGCCGCGATCGTCGCCCCAGGCGAACATCGCCAGCGCGGCGATCGCGAGCAACGGCAACGCGGCTGCCATGGCATATTGCCAGCCGTACGCGTTGGCCAAACGCGGGAAAAGCAAACCGTTCATCACCGCACCGATATTGCCGGCCGCAGCCAGCCCCAGCACGAGGCCTTGCACCTTGGGCGGATAACTGCTGCCCGCCATCGGCAGGGCCACCGCAAAGCTTGCGCCGCCCACGCCAAGTAGCACCCCAAGCACGAGCAGCAGCGTGTACGAAGGCGCGACCGGCAGCAGCGGCAGCAACATCGCAGGCAACGCGGAGATCGCGATGCCCATGAGCGCCACGCGCCGGCCATGCACCGATTGATAGAGATTGCCGAGCGCGACGCGCAAAATCGCGGCCGAGAGCACGGGCACGGCGACCAAAAAGCCTTGCTGCGCCGCGCTCATGGCGATGCTCTTGCCGATGAACGGGGCGAGCGGCCCGTAGATGATCCAGACGGTGAAGCCCGTGTCGAAATACAAAAAGCACGCGAGAAGCGAGCGCCAGTTGCCGCTTCGTAGGGCGTGTTGCAGGTTCTTCATGAGCGTCCTCGCGTCGAAAAGTGCGATGAGTCGTTAGGGGCGATGAGTGGCGCGGCGCTTCGATGGTCATGGCCACGCGGCGCGACGGCCCGGCAATGCAAGCGCTATGCCATCCGCATGCGGGGCTCGCGGCTCGGCGGCCGCATCGTCAAGCCCCGCGTGCGATTGCGTCACCTGCGATTCGGTGTCCGGCATGCGGATGCATCGCATCCCGGGCGGCAACGCGCCGAATGGCCACGCACCTGCGTCGCGCGGCGGGGCACACTCGATGTGCCAGCGCGCGCGTCGTTGGTGCGCCGCGTCATCGTGGTCACGGGAAACGGCGCAGGCCTCTATCGCGCGGCCTCGCCATTGCATGGGCACCGCGCGGCCGCTGCATCGGCGCGTGGGCTCCGACGCACGGCAAGCCGGAGCGAGGCGACGCTTCCAGCCGCACCGGTACAATGCGAGCGTCGCTCATCGATCGGCTCGCACGCCCCCAAGCCCGCATGGAACTCAAATGGCTCGAAGATTTCGTTTCGCTCGCTGAGACGCGTAGCTTCAGCCGTTCGGCCGAGTTGCGGCACGTGACGCAGCCCGCGTTTTCGCGACGCATTCAAGCGCTCGAGGCGTGGCTCGGCACGGAACTCATCGACCGATCGGTCTATCCCACTCGGCTCACACAAGCGGGCGAGGTGTTTCGCGAACAGGCGCTAGCGATGTTGTCGCACATGCACGAGTCCCGCATCTTGCTGCGCGGGCACGTGGGCGCTCCTGCCGCCACGATCGAATTCGCCGTCCCGCACACGCTGTCGCTCACCTACTTCCCGGAGTGGTTGCAGCGGATCGAAGCGAAGATGGGCCCCGTTCACACGCGGTTGCGCGCGCTCAACGTTCACGACGCTGTGCTTTCGCTCGTCGAAGGCGGCTGCGATCTCGTGATGGGCTACCACCATCCGAGTCATCCGGTGGCGCTCGATCCCGGGCGCTACGACATGTTGACGCTGGGCTTCGAGCCGATCAGCCCGTTTTCGGCCCCGGCGCGTGCCGGCCGCGCGCGCTATCCGC
>JBQCDS010000254.1:0-2840 GCA_051961035.1 Trinickia sp.
CGAAAGGAGAATCGCCATGTCGCGCGCGATTTGGAAAGGGGCAATCAGCTTCGGTCTCGTCAACGTGCCCGTGCAATTGCATGCGGCCACGCGCACGGAACGAACGAGCTTCAATCTTCTCGACAAGCAAACCGCGGATCCGATCGGCTATAAGCAGATCAATAAGCGCACGGGCAAGGAAGTGCGCCGCGAAAATATCGTGCGTGGCTACGAGTACGAAAAAAATAACTACGCCATTTTGAGCGACGATGAAATTCGCTCCGCGAGCCCCGAGTCCACGCAGACCGTGGACATCCTCGCCTTCGTCGATGCCTACTCTGTGTCGTTTCTTTACCTCGATACGCCGTATTACCTGGAGCCGGAGCGTCAGGGCAAAAAGGCTTACGCGCTGCTGCGCGAGGCGCTCGCGAAGACAGGCAAGATCGGCATCGCCAACGTCGTGCTGCACAACAAGCAGCATTTGGCGGCGTTGGTACCGGCGGGCCCCGTGCTCGCGCTCAATACATTGCGCTGGGGCGGCGAAGTGCTCGATGTCGGCGATCTCAAGTTGCCGCCGGCCGATATCAAGGCGGCCGGCGTGAGCCCGCGCGAGATCGAAATGGCCGAGAAGCTCATCGAGGACATGACAGAGCAATGGGAGCCCAAGCGTTACCACGACACGTTTCACGAGGATATCTTGGCGCTTGTCGAGCGCAAGGTGCGCGAGGGTAAGACGCATGAGATCGACGAAGACGCGAAAGCGCCGGCACGCGCGCGAAAGACGGCCGACGTCGTCGATTTGTCGGAGTTGTTGAAACGCAGCCTCGCGCGCGGAAAGAACAAGCATGCGGCTTGACGCCGGTGCGCTCACGCAGGGCGGAAATCCATCATGGCGGACAAACTCGAAACCTACCGAAAGAAGCGGCGCTTCGATGAAACGCCGGAGCCGTCCGGTAGCGCCCGCGCCCGTGGCGCCGGTGCGCGAGGCGCGGCTGCGCACCGGCGCCCGGAGCCGGCGCTCTCGTATTTGATTCAAGAGCATCACGCGAGGCACTTGCATTACGACTTCCGGCTCGAACTCGACGGCACGCTCAAATCGTGGGCGGTGCCGAAGGGGCCGTGTCTCGATCCTTCGGTGAAGCGGCTCGCCGTGCACGTCGAAGATCATCCGCTCGACTACGGCACGTTCGAAGGCGAGATTCCGGCCGGCAATTACGGCGCGGGCACGGTGATCGTTTGGGATCGCGGCACATGGGAGCCGCATGGCGGCGTGGAGCAGGCGCGCAAAGCCTACGAATCGGGACGGCTCACGTTCACGTTGCACGGCGCAAAGCTGCATGGCGGATGGGCGCTCGTGCGCAGCCGTATGCGCGGCAGCGGCGACAAAGAGCAGTGGCTCTTGATCAAGGAGCGCGACGAGGAAGCCCGCCCGGAGAGCGAGTACGACGTGATCGCGTCGCAGCCGGGCAGCGCGCTCGCCGACGATTCCGCTTCGGCGACGAAAGCCAGGAGGAGACGCAAGCGCGCGGCAAACGGCGGGGCGAATGGTGCGAATGGTGCGGACGATGGCAACGGTGCCGCCGCGCGCAAGATAACCACGGGTAAGCAGGACGCTCGCGCGAAGGCTGCGGGCGCAGCCCGGCCGGACATCGTCGCTGCGCGTACCACGCGCTCACTGCGCGAGCTTGCGACTGAGCCGTCGATCGAAGGTGCCGTCAAGGCGCGCTTGCCGCAGGCGCTCAAGCCGCAACTCGCCACGCTTGTCGACGAAGTGCCGGCCGGGGACGACTGGCTCTACGAACTCAAATTCGATGGCTACCGCACGTTGACGCGTATCGATCGCGCCGATGCGAAGCCCGTTCGGATTTTCACGCGCAGCGGGCTCGATTGGACGCATAAATTCAAGCGGCAGGCGCATGCCCTTGCCGAGTTGGACGTCGAGACGGCATGGATCGATGGTGAAGCCGTCGTCCTCGACGCGCACGGCGTTCCGAACTTTCAAGCGCTTCAAAACGCATTCGACGCGAATCGTCAGCAAGATATCGTCCTCTTCGCCTTCGATCTGCCCTACTTAAACGGCTATGATTTGAGAGATGTGCCGCTCGTGCAACGCAGGGCATTGCTGCGCGCTCTGCTCGAAGGATTCGGCGACGAAGCGCTGCGCTTTTCCGAAGACTTCGCGCTGAACGCGCACGACCTGCTCAATAGCGCCTGCGAAATGGCGTTGGAAGGAATCGTCGGCAAGCGGCGCGACAGCCGCTATACGTCGGTGAGAAGCGGCTCGTGGATCAAGCTGCGTTGCCGGCGTCGACAGGAGTTCGTCATCGGCGGCTATTCGGAGCCGAGCGGCAGCCGAACGGGGTTCGGCGCGCTGCTGCTCGGTGTCCACGATGGGAACGGCGACTTGCGCTACGCGGGGCGCGTCGGCACGGGCTTCGACAGCGCGACGCTGCGCTCGATCAAGAAAGCGCTCGATGCGTGCGAGACGGCACGTTCGCCGTTCGCACAACCGCCGCACGAGCGCAGCCGCACGAAGGTGCATTGGGTGAGGCCCGAACTCGTGGCCGAATGCAATTTTTCGGAATGGACGAGCGAGGGTGTCGTGCGGCAAGCGTCGTTCATCAGCTTGCGCTCGGACAAGCCGGCCCGAGAGATCGTCCACGAGGCGCCGGCGAAGCCGGATGGGGCGGGAGAGAAAGCGCGCGGCAGGCCGAGCGGGAAAACGGCGACAGCACGCCAAGCCAAAGAATCGAAGGAGAAGGTTAGGATAACTAAGGAAGAGGGCATGACATTGAAGGAGGGCGACACCGTGTCGGGTGTGCGCATTTCCCATCCGGCGCGCCTGATCGACAAATCAATCG
>JBQCDS010000255.1:0-2564 GCA_051961035.1 Trinickia sp.
GCGGCCACCTCACGCTCGATGGCGCGCAGGCCGACGTGAAAAGCCCCACGCATGCGATCCGCAAGGGCATTGTGCTGTGCCCCGAAGACCGCAAGGAGGAGGGCATTGTCGCGATCGCCTCGGTTGCCGAGAACATCAACATCAGTTGCCGTCGGCACGGGCTGCGTGCGGGCCTGTTCCTGAACCGCGCGAAAGAGGCCGAGACGGCCGATCACTTCATCAAGCTGCTGAAGATCAAGACGCCGAACCGGCGGCAGAAGATTCGTCTGCTCTCGGGCGGCAATCAGCAAAAGGCGATCTTGTCGCGCTGGCTCGCGGAACCGGATTTGAAAGTCGTCATTCTCGACGAGCCGACACGCGGGATCGACGTCGGCGCGAAGCACGAGATCTATAACGTCATCTACGAACTCGCCGAACGCGGGTGCGCCGTGGTGATGGTGTCATCGGAGTTGCCAGAGGTGCTGGGCGTATCCGATCGCATCATCGTCATGCGCGAAGGACGAATCTCGGGCGAACTCGCGCGCAGCGAGGCGAGCGAGTCGGCGCTTTTGGAACTCGCGTTGCCGCAAGGCGGACGCGCGACACGCGAGGCGGCCTAGCAGGCTCGCGAGCGCCGCGCACCGCACTGCCCGCAACGAACGCAAGCAATGAATCCCGTCGCGCGTCGACGGTGAAGGAGGCACGATATGCAAGCAAGAGAAAATCTCGTCGAGGCAAGCGCCAAGCGCGCGGCCGAGGCGCTCATCCCGCAGCCGAACGATCGGCAAAAGTGGTGGCAGCAAGTCACCGAGTACAGCCTCATTCTGATTTTCGCCGTGATGTTCGTGACGACGTCGCTGACGGTCGATCACTTCTTCTCGATCGAGAACATGCTCGGCCTCGCCTTGTCGATTTCGCAGATCGGCATGGTTGCGTGCACGATGATGTTCTGTCTCGCCTCGCGCGACTTCGATTTGTCCGTCGGCTCGACGGTGGCATTTGCAGGCGTGCTGTGCGCGATGGTGCTCAATGCGACGGGCAACACGTTCATCGCGATCGTCGCGGCGGTGGCGGCCGGTGCCGCCATCGGCTGGGTCAACGGCGCGGTCATCGCGTACCTGCGGATCAACGCGCTGATCACGACGCTGGCGACGATGGAAATCGTGCGCGGTCTCGGCTTCATCGTTTCGCACGGTCAGGCCGTGGGCGTGTCGTCTGACACCTTCATCGCTTTGGGCGGCTTGACGATGTTCGGCGTATCGCTGCCGATCTGGGTCACGCTCGTTTGCTTCATCGGGTTCGGTGTGCTGCTCAATCAGACCGTCTATGGCCGCAACACGCTCGCGATCGGCGGTAATCCCGAAGCGTCGCGCTTGGCGGGGATCAACGTCGAGCGCACGCGCGTCTTGATCTTCTTGATTCAGGGCGCCGTAACGGCATTGGCCGGTGTGATCCTTGCTTCGCGTATTACTTCAGGCCAGCCGAATGCCGCGGAAGGTTTCGAGTTGAACGTCATCTCGGCGTGTGTGCTCGGCGGCGTGTCGCTGCTCGGTGGGCGTGCGACGATTTCAGGCGTCGTGATCGGCGTACTCATCATGGGTACCGTCGAAAACGTCATGAACCTGATGAACATCGACGCGTTCTATCAATATCTCGTGCGCGGCGCGATCCTGCTCGCAGCGGTGCTGCTCGATCAGCTCAAGAACCGCGGCTCGCGCGATTGAACGATGGCGGGTTACCGGGGGTGCCTCGCGTGCGCGAGCAGGCCCTCGGCCTTACGGAGAACTTCACGATGACACTTCCCGACCATCCGCAGTTGGGGCCCTACGCGCGTTACCCCAGCCTTGTCGGGCGCACCGTTTTCATCACGGGCGGGGCGACCGGCATCGGCGCATCGTTCGTCGAACACTTCGCACGGCAGGGTGCCCGCGTCGCATTTTGCGACATCGATACCGGCGCGGGCCAGGCGCTTGGCGATGCGCGCGAAAAGCCGCTCTTTCTCACCTGCGACGTGACCGATATCGATGCGCTGCGCGGTGCGATCGCCGATGCGCAAGCCGCCTTGGGGCCGATCACCGTGCTCGTGAACAACGCCGCGAACGATGTGCGCCATGCGCTGGGCGACGTGACACCGGCCTCGTTCGATGCGGGCATTGCCGTCAACCTTCGGCATCAGTTCTTCGCCGCGCAAGCGGTTGTCGAGGATATGAAGCGCGCGGGCGGCGGCTCCATCATCAATCTAGGCTCGATCAGCTGGATGCTCAAGCAAGGCGGCATGCCTGTCTATTTGACGGCGAAAGCCGCGATCCAGGGCCTCACGCACGCACTGGCACGCGACCTGGGGCCGTTCGGCATTCGCGTGAACGCGCTCGTGCCCGGTTGGGTGCTGACCGAGAAGCAACGGCGGCTTTGGCTCGACGAAGCGGGCAAACGCGCGTTGAAAGAAGGTCAATGTCTAGACGGCGAACTGATGCCCGAAGACTTGGCACGTATGGCGCTCTTCTTGGCGGCCGACGACAGCCGCATGGTGACGGCGCAAGAGTTCATCGTGGACGGAGGCTGGGCATGACGGAAAAGAGCTTGCG